>NZ_DJGY01000023.1:0-16678 GCF_002435675.1 Acetobacterium sp. UBA5834
CGTCAGGTTAATATCTCAGCCGGAGCTGGCTTTATTGTTGCGCTGACCGGAGAAATCATGAAAATGCCTGGTCTTCCTAAAGTACCAGCAGCAGAAAAAATTGATGTTGATGAAAACGGCGTAATTGCTGGTTTATTCTAGAAATAATCACTTTCTGTATCAAGAGGGTTCTTAAGAACCCTCTTGATAAGAGAATGTAAAAAATAACAATAAAAATTGAAGTGGAGTTAGTAAATGGAATTTGATGCAGTAGGAACTGACCTTGGTTCTATCTCGGAAAAAAAATGCACGGAATTTGTTGAAGCCCTGTACAGCAAGGCAGCGGTTCCAGGTGGTGGTGGTGCAGCCGCATTAGTCGGTGCAGTCGGAACGGCGCTGGCCGGAATGGTTGGAAACCTTACTACGGGAAAGAAAAAATATGCAGAATTCGAAGACGATATTCAGCGTATTTTGAAAGAAGCGCAAGTGCTTCAGGATCGTCTCTTAGCGATGATTGATGAAGACGCAAAAAACTTTTTACCGCTATCAAAGGCTTATGGTCTTCCCAAAGAAACCGAAGAAGAAAAGGCTTACAAAGAAAAAACCTTAGAAGAATGTACAAAGGTTGCCTGCAGTATTCCGCTTGAAATTGTTGAGGTATGTTACAAGGCAGTTTTATTACAGGAAGAACTGGTAGGAAAAGGTTCAGCGCTGGCAATCAGTGATGTTGCCTGCGGTGTTCAGTGTTTAAGAGCGGCCATGATCAGCGGTTGGGTGAATGTTTTAATTAATATTAAAACAATCAAAGACGCAGATTATGTAGCTGATGTTAATAATCGAGTCAAACCGATGCTGGACAAAGGCGTTGAAATCTGTGATCGTGTTTATGCAGATGTTGAAAAACAACTTTCATAAAAATTAATTAAAAATTTTGAACAAAGAGGAGAATTATAATTATGGCAGCAAAATTATTAAGCGGAAAAGAAGTTAGCGAGTCAATGCTGGCTGAAGTACTGAAAGATGCCAACGAACTAAAAGAAAAAGGCATTCAGGTAAAAATGGCAATCATGCGAGTTGGCGAAGATCCAGGTTCTATTTCTTATGAAAAGAGCATCATTACCAGAATGGGAAAATCAAATATCGAAGTTGAATCTGTTCAATTCCCAATCGATGTAACCGAAGCTGATTTCATTGCCAAACTTCAGGCAATCAACGAAGACAAAAATATTCACTCTGTGTTAATCTTCCAGCCGCTTCCAGATCAAATTGATGCTGAAAAAATCAAATATCTGTTAAGCCCTGAAAAAGATCCAGATGCCCTTAATCCAACAAACTTAGGTAAACTGATGATCGCAGACGAACGAGGATTCTTCCCATGTACAGCTGAAGGTGTTATGGAAATGTTCAAATTCTATAATATCGATGTTAAGGGTAAAGACGTTGTTGTTATCAATAACTCTAACGTGTTGGGAAAACCACTGACAATTATGTTAACAAACGAATTTGCGACCGTTACCATGTGTCATGTTCATACAAAATCGACAGCTTCCTTCACAAAAACTGCTGATATTGTCGTTACTGCTTGTGGTATTTATGGTCTGGTTCGTGCTGATATGTTAAGCGAAGATTGTATTTTAATCGACGTTGCAATGTCTCAGATGAAAGACGAAAACAAAGAATTTGTATTAAACGAAGAAGGCAAGAAAATCCGAGCTGGGGATGCTCATGTTGACTGTCTGGACAAGGTTGCCATGATTACTTCGGCAACACCAGGATGTGGCGGCGGAACAGGCCCAATTACAACAGCTTTACTGGCTAAACACGTTATCAAAGCTTGTAAAATGCAAAGCGGATTACTATAAAATCTGAAAAAACAAAGGAGGTATACAATTGGAGGATTACACGAAGTTTAAACTGAAAAGAAAGGAAGAGCTCGATGCGGTTTTGGCAGACAAGAATGACTTGTTTGTTGTAGCCTGTAACAAATGTTTCAAAGAACTCGATAGTTTTGATGAACCTGAATGCGGTCTTTTTGAAGAGATTGCCAAAGAACAGGGCAAAAATATCGTTGGCTCGGCACAAATTGATTTTCTGTGCAACGAACCATTAACATCGAAGGCCTTCCAGGATCTTATTCCCCAAGACGCCAAAAATGTATTTGTTATTTCATGTGGTTTGGGTATCCAGACCATGGCAGGATTGCTTGATATTCCGGTTTATGCCGGTAGCGACACTGTAACTGTTGATGGTTACCATGGAATGGCATTAACAACGACCTTATGTGAAGCATGTGGTCAGTGTTATCTGAACATGACCGGTGGGATCTGCCCAGTTGTAGACTGTTCAAAGAGCTTACTCAATGGCCAATGTGGTGGTGCTAAAAATGGCAAATGTGAAGTTGACAAAGAAATGGATTGCGGATGGCAGCTCATTTATGATCGCCTGGAAAAACAGGGACGTTTGCAGGAACTGTTGGATAAACCAGTGGAACTTCGGGATTATACCAAAGTTAATCATAAGTTCGTCAGCGAATATGTAAAATCAGTTCGTGAAGAACGATATGAAGGTTACTATGGTGGTATTCACCCAACCGAATTCAAAGAGCTGAGTGAACATATCGGACTGGTAGCATTCCCAGATCCAGTCAATGTGGTGATTCCCATGTCACAGCATGCTGGAGCTCCAGCAGAGCCAATTGTGAAAGTTGGCGATCAGGTAAAAATGGGTCAGAAAATTGCTCAGGCTGCTGGTGTTGTCAGTAGCGCCATTCACGCCAGCGTCAGCGGTACTGTTGTAGCGGTTGAACCGCGACGACATCCCGTGAGTGGACTGGATTCACTGGCGATTGTGATTCAATCAGATGGTAAAAATACTCTGGATGAATCCGTAAAACCAGCTGGTGACATTGACAGTTTATCTGCTGATGAAATTATTGAAATTGTCCGTGAAAAAGGAATTGTCGGTATGGGGGGAGCTGGATTCCCAACTGCCGTTAAACTTAAATCGCCAAAACCAATTGAACTGGTATTACTCAATGCCTGTGAATGCGAACCGATTTTAACTGCCGATCACCGAGTTCTGCTGGAATATGCTGATGAAGTGATTTATGGTTTAAAAGCGATGATGAAAGCTTCTGGCGCTCCAAAAGGTGTGATTGCCATTGAAGACAATAAATTGGATGCCGTTGAATTGATGCAGGCCAAAACTGCTGATATTGAAAACATCGAAATTGTTGTTGCTAAAACCAAATACCCACAAGGGGCTGAAAAAATGCTCATCAAACGGGTTATGGGCAAGCAAGTTCCAAGTGGTGGACTACCAATGGATGTTGGCGCAATCGTGTGTAATGTCAGTACCGCCAAAGCTGTATCTGATGCAATCCAGTTAGGAATGCCGCTCATTGAACGGGTTGTTACTGTCAGCGGTAACCGCATGAACAAACCAGGTAACTACTTAGTCAAGATTGGGACTTCTGTCAAAGATATCGTCAACTATTGCGGCGATGTCAAAGGCGATGATGTTACTGTTAAAATCGGTGGTCCAATGATGGGCTTCGCCCAGGCGGATCTCAATGTGCCGATGCTGAAATGTTCTAACGGAATTATTGCCGTTGAAACAATTGTTAAAGAAGCAGTTGAGTGTATCAAATGTGGTCGTTGTATGGATGTCTGTCCAATGGAATTGCGCCCACTGTATTTCACAAAATTCGCTTTAGAAGAAAACTGGGAAGGCATGAAAGCACAAAATACCATGGATTGTATTGAATGTGGATGTTGTGAATATATCTGTTCATCAAAGATTCCAATTGTTGAACGTATTAAAATCGGAAAAACTGCCATAAGGGAGGGTAAATAATATGCTGATTACCCAACTAAAATCACAAGAAGCAATCGAAGCGCTGGCTCAGGGAAAAACGGTAATCATCAACTGTCATGGCTGTAAGGAAGTCTATTTTGCAGAACATGAAGCGGATGCATTTCAAAAAGAACTGTCAGCCAACAAAGAAGTAACTCAGATCATCACCACCGATTACATCTGTAATCCGGATAATCTGAAGCTGCAATTAAAAAAACATACTGATGTCATCAATGCGGCTGATACCATTTTGGTATTCTCCTGTGGTGTTGGGATCCAGACTGTTGCTGCACTATTTGAAGGCAAAAAAGTCTATTCCTGCTGTGATACCTATCCATTGCCAGGATTCCAGGGCGTAACACCACTGAATGTCGATTGCGGACAATGTGGTGAGTGCTACCTCAATGGTACTGGTGGAATCTGTCCAATTACTGCATGCTCAAAGAGTCTGATCAACGGCCAATGTGGCGGTGCCAAAGAAGGTAAGTGTGAAGTTGATAAGAACATGGAATGCGGCTGGGAACGAATTTACAGAAAATTGGAGAAACTGGACAAACTGGATAACATGAAATATGACGCACCCAAAGTGCGCAACTATAACAATCCAAACGCAGAATAACCAATAATTTAAAAAGAGTAGGAGTAATTATAAATGAGAATAACTGAGCTGTTTGAACGTGGCGAGTTTGTATTAACTGCGGAAGTAGGACCTCCAAAAGGGGTTGAACTTGACCATTTAATTAAAGATGCCCATGAATATTTAAAAACCCGGGTTCATGCATTGAACGTAACAGATAACCAATCCTCAGTCATGAGAACTGGTTCACTGGCAACCTGTCGAGTTCTGAAGGATGAAGGGCTATTGCCTATCTTCCAGGTAACTTGTCGAGATCGAAATCGTATTGCCCTGCAGTCTGATATCTTAAGTGCAGCATTACTGGGTATTGAAAATTTACTGCTATTAACTGGAGATTACACAACATTGGGTGATCATCCTCAGGCAAAACCGGTTTTTGATTTAGATTCCGTGTCATTGATTCATGCAGTAAAAAGATTGGAAGAAGGTTTTGATATCGCTGGAAATGCGGTTGATGGGGCTCCTCCAAAATTTGCCAAAGGTGCCGTTGTATCACCATGTAGTGATTCAGTCGATGTTCAGTTGGCAAAAATGGAAGCAAAAGTAAAAGCTGGATGTGAATATTTCCAAACTCAGGGTGTTTATGAGCCAGAAAAATTCATCAAATTTATGGAACAAGCAAAACAATTTGGTGTACCTGTACAATTGGGTCTGATCATTCCTAAAAATGTCGGTATGTGCCGATATATGAATGCCAATGTAGCTGGTGTTCATGTTCCTGATGAAATGATTGCTGAATTACAGGCAGATAAAGAAAAAACCAAAGCTGGTGATACTGGTGTTGAAATCTGTGCCCGTCTGATCAGAGAATGTAAAGACTATGCTCAAGGTGTTCATATCATGTCATTAGGTTGGGAAAATAGAATTCCAGAAATTCTTGACTTAGCTGGTATTGCACCAATCACTCCAGTCGTTTAAGAACAAATTAAAACGGAATACCGGCCATGCCGGAGTTTCTAAAATGCTCCTCTTAAGGTGGGCGGTTTATCTAAGTAAACTGCTCATTTTAAGGAGAACGGTTTATTCAAATAGACTGTTCAACTGATGGAGGAGCTTTTATTTTGGTTGTAGCGGTATCAAAATTTATGATACCGGTAGGTTTACAGGTTGGTGAAAAATTGAAAATAGCAGCAATTGCAATAGCGGCAGCTAAATCTGAAGCTACGAATATGCGTTGCGACGTGTACGTAAACAAAAAGCATGTTAATTGATTGTCATGTTCATGTTGGGCTCGGTCAATTAAAAGGTTTGAAAAAATCTGATGTAGCTGATGAAGTCTCAGTTGAGGCGATAAAAGGACTAATTAAAAGCTATCAGAATAAAGGGGTACAGGCAATCCGTGATGGCGGGGATGGTTCGGGAATTGGAATAATTTTCAGAGATATTTCAAAAGATTCCGGTCTTATTTTTAAGACCCCCATCCATGCATTGTATAAAAAGGGCCATTATGGTGACTTTTTAGGCGACTCCGTGGATAATGTAAAAGATGGTATCAAAAAGATGAATCGTCTCATCAAAAAGAAACCAGATTTTATTAAAATTATTCTAACCGGCATCATGAGTTTTACCGATCTTGGTGCCTCAGGTCCGGTGGGGTTTTCTAAAAGTGAATGTTCGGAAATGATTGATCATGCCCATCAACAGGGTTTATCGGTCATGGTTCATGCCAACACCCCAGAGGGTATTATGATCGCTTTGACATCGGGGGCGGATACCATTGAGCACGGCTATGGAATTAATGATGACTGCCTTCATGCCATGCGTGAAAGTGGTACAATCTGGGTGCCGACTTTGGCACCTTTTGCCAATATCGCCAGATGCAACGAAAGTAGCCCGATGAAAAAATATCAAAAAGTATCGGAAGCATATTTTAGACAACATCAGTTGATGGTAAGAAAAGCGGATGCAATGGGTGTGAACATTGCATTAGGTAGTGACTCAGGAGCGACGTTAGTTCCCCTGGGACAAGGCACGTTAGATGAGCTTGCTTACTTAATTGACTGTGGATTGACCAAAGAAAAACTGGAAAACATTGGAAAATGGGTTATTGACCTCTAATTGTGAATGAGCTTAAGAGAATTCCTGAAAATTTTATTTACAGGGATTCTTTTTTTTGAGTTAATACAAATTAAGCGATAGAGGATGTTTTTTAAAAAAATATCAGGGTATAAATGTTTGATAATCTATTTAAATTTGGGTGGTGTGCATATGTTATACGAAAAATTTGTGGAGTGTCTGGAAAATGATGATAAACCCAATGCGGTACGGGTTGCCCTCGACGCTCTGGAAACCGGTAAGGTGGGAATTGTCGAGCTGTACACGGAGTTGTTAATTCCGGCTCAAAACAAAATGGAATTGGAAGAGCGAAGAGAATCGGTAGCGATCTGGAAAGAACATTTTAGAACTTCGGTGGTTCGAACGGTCATTGAGTACTGTTATCCCCGGGTCGTGAATGAAGGAATGCGCAACAGTTTCAAAAGCGGCCGGAAGAAAATTGTGGTTTTCTGTCCGTCCGAGGAATACCATGATATTGGGGCCCGGATGATTGCTGATTTTTTTATCTTATGTGGTCATCAGGTCTATTTTTTAGGTGGCAATACACCGCCAGCAGCGCTCCTGCAGGCAATGGTGCGGCTGCGCCCGGAGGCTATTGCCATGGGAGTCAGTAATTATTTTAATCTGGTTGCCGCCAAACGTACCATCGAAGATGTCCGAAAAATCATGGGAAGTGAAACCGCCATTATTTTAGGCGGTGCGGCATTTAAAGATAATTTGACGGTGGTAAAAGAAATCGGTGGGAATTATTATGTCGATGGCTATGACGCTGTGGTAAGGATCTCAGAAGGGTGGGAAAATTATGAAACTGGCATTTGATATCGCCCTTCGATTTTTGAAATCCAGTAAGGGACAGACGGCACTAATTGTATTGGGCATCGCCATTGGAGTGTCGGTTCAGATATTTATTGGTTCGTTGATCACCGGCCTCCAAAAAAGCCTGGTCGACAAAACGGTGGGCAGTGCTCCTCAAATTACCGTTTCACCACAGGAAGATGGCGCTTATATTTTGGATTCTCAGGCAGAAGCGAAAACCATCAAAGCTACTAATCCTGAAGAAATAAAAAATCTGGTGGCAGTTACGCAGGGGCCAGCTATTCTAAACACAGCCGATGAGTCTGCTACGATTCTCCTCCGTGGGTTTGACTGGAAAGCAGCTCAGGGAATCTATAAAATATCAGATCGGATTGTCAAAGGGGAGCTGGCAACCAATGACAATGAAATCATAATTGGAGAGGATTTTGCAAAAAATTTGAATTTGAGCGTCGGAGATACAATTGAATTGATCACCCCCGCCAGAAAAACCGGTAAATTTCTGATCACAGGAATATTTGATTTGCAGGTAAAATCGTTAAATGAATCATGGATTTTGAGTAATGATCGTGCGGTTCAGGAATTTCTGGAAACGGGCGAAGGTGTTTCACAGATCGAAATGCAGGTAAACGATGTATTTGCTGCCGATGAAGTGGCCGGAGAGATTGAGAAACGCTTAAATGAAGACACCTTAGTGGTGACAAACTGGAAAGAAGAAAATGCTGCTTTATTATCCGGTCTTTCTGGGCAAACCGCGTCAAGTCTGATGATCCAGGTTTTTGTGATGATTTCGGTTGTTTTGGGAATCGCCAGTGTATTGGCAATCAGTGTGGTTCAAAAATCCAAGCAGATTGGGATCTTAAAGGCAATGGGAATGCATAATCCGAAAGCCAGCCTGGTTTTTTTGTTTCAAGGATTTTTGCTTGGTGTTCTGGGAGCGCTTGTGGGCGTTGGTCTGGGAATTGGCCTAAGCTGGTCTTTTGCCACCTTTGTTACCAATCCCGATGGGTCATCCCTGGTGCCCTTTTTTATTGACTGGAATTTCAGCGGGGATTGCTGTCGCAGCTTCCACTCTGGCAGCCTTGATTCCAGCTATTCGCGTATCCAAACTTGATCCCATGGAGGTAATTAAAAATGGATAATTATGTGGTTGAAGTCAAAGGTGTAAATAAAGTTTATGGCAAAACAATTAAAACGGTGGCATTACACGAATTGAATCTGGGTTTTAAAACGGGGTCGTTTAATGCCATTATTGGCGAGTCAGGCAGTGGTAAAAGCACCCTTCTCAATATTTTGGGGACCCTGGATCGCCCGACTAAAGGGGATGTGATTATCAATGGGGTATCCACCAAAAACATGTCTAAAGGACGTTTGAGTGATTTGCGCAATGAAACCCTGGGTTTTGTTTTCCAGTTTCATTATCTGCTGCCGGAGTTTACCGCTCTGGAAAATGTGCTGATGCCCTATCGGATTGCCAATGGAAAGGCGGGTAAAAAGAGTCGGGATAGAGCCCGGGAAATACTGAATCTGGTGGGACTTGAAAAGGTGGAAAATAATCTGGCAACCAATATGTCAGGAGGTCAGCAGCAACGGACGGCCATTGCAAGAGCGCTGATGAATCAGCCGAAAATTATTCTGGCCGATGAACCCACTGGAAACCTGGATTCCCAGACAACCGACAGCATTTATCAACTTTTTCGGAAAATCAACCAGGAACTGGGAACCACCTTCATTATTATCACCCATGATCGACGGGTTGCTGAAAAAGCAGACCGCATTGTCGAAATTCTGGATGGCCGTATTTCATTGGACATTGTCAAATGATCGGAGTATTCTGGATTTGTCAGGAGTAATTGGAAGAGTGAGGATTATTAACGTGTTCATTGATTTTGTTAATTATTACTGGTAATCATGTCAGTCATCGTATAAAATAGGAAGATAGACATTTTGCGCTTAAAGTAGGGGAGAATCAATGAAGAAAATTATGATTGTTCGGCCCAATGACTTTGTGGATATTTCAATGGAAATTCCCGGAATTATGACGGACGTAAAATATTATACCGGCGATAACTTCGTGGGTGAAAGAATTGACGGTTATGAAGCACCAATCATTTTATTGACTGAAAAAGCCGTAGTCGCACTGGGGCGGGTTCAGAAACAACTGCTGGAAGAAGGATTTGGATTAAAAGTGTTTGATGGATATCGACCCAAACGGGCAGTGGATCATTTTGTTCGCTGGGGAAAAATGGAAGAGGATAATAAAACGAAAAACACTTATTACCCCCAAAAAACCCGGCAGGAAGTTTTTGAGGGTGGATTTATCGCCGCAGAATCTTCTCATACCCGGGGCAGCACCGTGGATCTGACAGTGGTCAATATTGAAACAGGGGTTGAAATTGATATGGGAGGAATTTTTGATTTCTTCTCGGAAGTCTCCTACAGCGATTATGACCATCTGACCCTGGAGCAAAGTAAAAATCGGGTTCAGCTTCGTTATCTGATGCGTTCAGAAGGATTTGAACCGATGCAGCAGGAGTGGTGGCATTTTACCTTAACTGACGAACCGTATCCTGAAACCTATTTCGACTTTCCGATTCAAGGCTGATGTTTTGAAGAATTATCAATTATGCGGTTCAAACTATTAAAGGTGCTTTATTAGCTGGAAATAGTGCATTTTATTAATGAAAACTATAAGAAATGTGATATAATAATAAAATTAGATAAAAATATGATACGATCAGGAAAGAAGAAAAAAATGAGAAAAAGAAATAAAACACTCTTGATTGGATTAGGGGTGTTATTAGTTATTTTCGCCGTTTTATTATCGCTGAACCAATTTTATATTGATTATCTTTGGTTTGTGGAGATGGGGTATACTGAGATTTTCTTTAAGGAACTGGTGACGAAAACACAAATCGGCATTCCGATCTTTATTGGTTTGGTATTGGTTTTGTTTTTTTATTTAAAGTTGCTTAACCGCATTTCAGCAAAGTACTTAGGGAGTGTTCAGAAAGCGACGAAAAAGCAAAATATCGTCGCCATTAGTGTGAGTGGTGTGGTTGCTTTTTTTCTGACCATTCTAATCTCAGACCGCTTATGGTACCAAATACTCGAATTTATTAATCAGACCCAATTTAATTTGACCGATCCTATTTTCAATCAGGATCTGGCTCTTTATTTTTTTGGATTGCCATTATATCAGGAAGTTTTTGCTATTTTTATCGGTTTCTTTGCGGTCATTGTCGTCTTGACATTTTTATATACGGCCTATATTCTTTATCAGGGAAAAAAAATTGAGTTTAACCGCGAACAAGATCTTGAATCCATTAAAGTCAATGCAAAGGGGATATTCAAATCCTATCTCGAGATTGCATCGAAACAGATTGGCATTTTTTTAGGAGTGCTTTTTTTAATCCTGTCGATTGGTAGCCTGTTAGAAGCATTTCAACTGCTGTATTCAACCTCAGGAATTGTCTTTGGAGCCGGTGCGGCAGATATTGATGTCGGACTGAAGGTCATCATTATTAAAGCAGTTTTATGCCTGGTATTGGCAGTGACTTCCATTGTTGCCGGGTATCAGAAAAAATATCTTGTCATGGGGGCTGGTCCGGTTCTGTTCGCGGTGGTGGTTATTCTTGGCGGTGCGGCCCAGGGGATTTATGAATCACTGATTGTTATTCCAAATCAGTTTACAAAAGAAGAAGCGTATATTACCAATAACATTGAATATACCCAGCAGGCCTATGATTTAGCCAATGTTGAAACCCGTGAGTTTTCAGGAACGCAGGAAATAACGGCCAAAGATATTAAAGAAAACAAGATTACCATCGATAATATAACCATCAACGATCAAATACCGACCCAGGAGATGTATAATTCCCTCCAGGGAATCCGAAACTACTATCAGTTTTATGATGTCGATGTGGATCGTTATTTTGTTAATGGGGTTTATACTCAGGTATTCCTGGGTGCTCGGGAAATGAATAATACGTTACTCCCTGCAGAAGCGAAGACTTGGGTCAATCAGCATTTGAAGTATACCCACGGCTTTGGCGTGGCGGTATCTCCGGTCAACAAAACCAACAATGTTGGACAACCGGATCTGATTGTTAAAGATATTCCGCCGGTGACGGATGTCAGTGAACTGGTAATAGAGGAACCGCGGATTTATTTTGGTGAAAATGACTACGGCTATGTCGTCACCAACTGTACCACTGCCGAGTTTGATTATCCCCAGGGTGATAATAACCAGGAAGTTACCTATACCGGGACGGCGGGCATACCAATGACCTTTTTCAATAAGTTGGCATTTGCCCTCTATCATGGTTCGTCAGAATTGCTTTTGGCAAATGAAATTACGGGCGACAGTAAGATGCTGATCCACCGCAATATTTCAGAACGTGTCGCAACAATTGCGCCATTTTTAAGCTATGAACATGATCCCTATATGGTAATCTCCGAAGGCCGACTCTATTGGATCGTCGATGCCTTCACCACCAGCGATCGCTATCCCTATTCGCAACCCTATGATGGTGCTGGCAATAATTATGTCCGTAACTCTGTGAAGGTCGTTGTTGACGCTTATAATGGCGATGTGACCTTCTATAAAGTTGATGATGAACCAGTGTTGGAAACTTACAGTAAAATATTTCCGGGATTTTTGAAAGATCTATCAGAAATGCCGGAGGGCATTAAACAACACCTGCGCTATTCAAAAACGATGTTTGACATTCAATCGGATATTTACAAAACCTACCATATGTCAAACGCCAGGGTCTTCTATAACAAGGAAGATCAATGGGAAACGGCGACTCAGTTTTATGAAACCGAGAAAGCAGAGGTTCCGGTCGAATCGGCTTACACCATCATGGAGCTTCCGGATCGTCAGCCTGAATTCATGCTGACCGTTCCCTTTACACCCAAGGATAAGGATAACATGATTGCCTGGTTGGCCGGAGTATCAGACGGGCCGGGTTATGGGCAGTTGATTTTATATGAGTTCCCCAAACAACAGCTGATTTATGGCCCAATGCAAATTGAACAGCGGATCGATCAGGATACGATCATTTCGCCGCAATTAACCTTACTGGGCCAACAGGGATCCCGGGTGTTACGGGGAAATCTGATGTCGATTCCCATTGAAAATGCAATTATCTATGTGGAACCGATTTACATTCAAGCGGTTGGTGGTGAAAACAATCTGCCAGAATTAAAAAAAGTTGTGGTCTCATACCAGAATGAAATTGTTATGGCAGACTCGCTGGAGTTGGCGCTGGCCCAGGTTTTTGACATACAGGAACTGCTTAGCACCGCAATACCAACGCAAAGTACGGGTAGTACAGCAACCACAGCAGAATTAATTACCAAAGCAAATGCTTTGTTTAAAGAAGCTCAAGAAGCTCAAAAGGCTGGTAATTGGGCGGGATATGGACAAAAAATAAATGAGTTGGAACAGGTTCTGGCTCAACTTTCGCAACTTTCTGGGGCAACTCAGTAGGATAAGATCATAAGAAATTAAAAGCAGGAGGAAAAAATGCTCGATATAAAGCGCATCAGAGAAAACAAGGAAGAAGTCCAGGCAGGTCTGGACAAACGAGGTCAATATGATCTCAGTGTGATTACCACTTTGGACGAAAAGCGTCGGGAGACATTGGGCCAGGTTGAAGAAATGAAGAGCCGCCAGAATATTGTGAACAAACAAATTCCGGTTTTAAAGAAAGAAAACAAGGATTGTACCGAAATTTTTGCCGAAATGAAGGAGCTGGCCAATAAAATTAAGGATCTGGATGCAGCAGTCAAAACAATTGACGAAGAAATCAAAATGCAGCTGCTGAATTTCCCCAATATTCCCAACCCGCAAGTTAAGGTTGGGAAGGATGATACCGATAATCTGGAAATCAGAAAATGGGGCGAACCCCGAACATTTGATTTTGAGATCAAAGCGCATTGGGACATTGGAGTGGATCTGGACATTCTGGATTTTGAACGGGCGGTCAAAATTACCGGTGCTCGTTTCAGTATGTTCAAAGGTGATGGGGCACGATTGCAACGAGCGCTGATTAACTTTATGCTGCACACCCACTGTGATGAGCATCATTATACTGAAATTTCCCCACCATTTATGGTAAATCGGGAAAGTATGACCGGGACTGGACAGCTGCCCAAGTTTGAAGAGGATGCTTTTCATTTGCCAAGTAAGGACTTTTTTCTGGTGCCAACCGCAGAGGTGCCGGTAACCAATATCTATCGTGATGAAATTCTGACAGAAGAAGAACTGCCCAAGTATTTTACCGCCTACACCCCTTGTTTCAGACAAGAAGCGGGATCAGCCGGTCGTGATACCCGGGGGTTAATCCGTAATCATCAGTTTGATAAGGTGGAAATGGTTAAATTTGTTCATCCAGATCGCTCCTATGAAGAACTGGAATCATTAACAAATAATGCTGAACGGATTTTGCAATTACTGGAGATCCCTTATCGGGTAGTTGAACTATGCACTGGCGATCTGGGCTTCAGCTCGGCAAAAACCTATGATATTGAAGTGTGGATGCCAAGTTATAACCGTTATGTCGAAATTAGCTCCTGTTCAAATTTTGAAGACTACCAGGCCCGGCGGGCAAACATACGCTTTAGAGATGGCGAAACCAGGAAAACCCGCTTTTTACATACCCTTAATGGTTCAGGATTGGCTGTGGGGAGAACCTTTGCCGCTATTTTAGAAAATTACCAGCAGGCTGATGGTTCGGTTATGGTTCCCGAAAAACTTGTTCATTATATGTGGGGAAAAACGGTAATTGGCAAGTAAGTAAAAGTTAATTTAGATAAAAATTAAAAAATAAATGACACTTGTGATTGAGAATAAAGATCGTGTCAGATGGAGGAAATAATGAGTATGAATGCAAAAGAGTTAGTTATCACCGAGGATGGTTTTAACAACATAAAGAAGGAATTGGAATATCTAAAAACGGTAAAGCGTCATGAAGTCGCAGACCGAATTAAAACAGCCCGAGAGTTCGGAGATTTAAGTGAAAATGCCGAATATGATGAAGCGAAAAATGAACAGGGTTTTGTAGAAGGCCGAATTTCAGAACTGGAGCACAAGCTTAAAATTGCGGTAGTCATTGACGATAAGGATATTCATACCGAAGATGTTGGTGTTGGAAGTATCGTAAAAATTAAAAATCCGTTATTGGACTTTGTCGCAGAATATAAAATTGTTGGATCAGCAGAGTCCGATCCTAAAAACAACCGTATTTCAAATGAGTCTCCGATCGGTTCGGCACTGCTGGGAGCAAAGGTTGGCGATACCGTAAAGGTTCAGATTCCTGACGGCGAAGCAGCATATCAGATTTTAGAAATACGAAGATAGAGGAGTAGACATTGACAACAGAAAACCTAAGTGAACTTCTGGAAATAAGAAGAGATAAATTAAAAAACTTACAGGATGCCGGGAAGAATCCCTTTGAACAAACCAGTTTTAATGTGAGTGCTCATGCTAAAAAAGTAGAAGCCGCATATGATGACTATGAAGAAAAAGAAGTAACCATGGCAGGACGGATCATGTCCAAACGGGGCCAGGGAAAAGTGTCTTTTTATGATCTTCAGGATTCTACCGGGAGAATTCAGTTATTTCTGAAAAAAGACGCCCTGCCAGACATTTATGACGAAATTAAAACCTATGACATTGGCGACATTGTTGGTGTTAAAGGCGAAATTTTCAAAACAAAAATGGGTCAGATTTCGGTAAGGGTTTCCGAACTGACACTGCTGAGCAAATCACTACAGATTCTGCCGGAAAAATATCACGGTCTCAAAGATATGGAACTGCGTTACCGCCAGCGTTATGTGGATCTGATTGTAAATCCGGAAGTTAAGGATGTATTTCAGAAACGTTCGCTGATTATGCGAAAGATTCGAGAATTTTATGACTCCCGTGATTTCATTGAAGTGGAAACACCGGTTCTTTCCAATCTGGCTGGCGGGGCCAACGCCAGACCCTTTATTACCCACCACAATGCTCTGGATATCACGTTATATTGTCGGATTGCCCTGGAGTTGCCACTTAAACGACTAATCGTAGGCGGTTTTGATAAGGTTTATGAAATGAGTCGGGTTTTTAGAAACGAAGGCATGGATGCCACCCACAACCCGGAATTCACACTGCTGGAATCTTATGAGGCATATGCCAATTATGATGATCTCATGAAAATGATTGAAGAACTTTACAGTTTTTTGGCTAAAGAAGTTAATCAATCAGAAACTGTTATTTACGGCGATAAGGAAATCAGTTTAGCAGCACCGTTTAAACGGGCACGAATGGTTGACTTAGTTAAGGAGCACACCAATGTGGACTTTGATGTGATGACTGATGTTGAAGTGGCCCTAGCCGCTGCCAAAGAACTGCATGTGGATGTGGATGGAAAAAACAGTGTTGGTGAAATTATGGCTGAAGTCTTTGACGAATTCGTGGAAGATAAACTGATCCAACCAACCTTTGTAACCATGCATCCGGTCGAAATTTCGCCACTGGCCAAGAAAGACCCCAAAGACCCACGCTACACCGAACGATTTGAACTTTACATTAACGGCGCCGAATGTGCTAATGCATTTTCTGAACTCAATGACCCCATTGATCAGAAAGAACGGTTTATGTCCCAGGTTCAGAAGAAAACCGACGGTGACGATGAAGCGCATCCTTTTGATGCCGACTTTATTAATGCCCTGGAAGTCGGTCTGCCACCTACTGGCGGTTTAGGGATTGGAATTGATCGATTGGTTATGTTATTCACCAATCAACATAGTATCAGAGATGTTATTCTTTTCCCGACAATGAAACCCATTGACTGATCATTAAATGTAGAAGGAGCTTAAGGCTTAGTGTTTTAAGCTCCTTTATTTTGAAAAGAAGAATAAATAAAATAATAAAATATTTGATTTTTGCGTTTATATTATAAATATAAGGGTAAATAAACAAGACGTCCCAGAAAAACAGTTAATTAAGCACACTTGAAACCTGCTGATAAGCCGATAATAGCGAATTTAGGAGGTGGCGGAAGAAAGTTTTAAAAAACTTTCAAAAACCAGTTGACAGGATGGTGAAAAGAGCGTATACTAATGAAGTTGTCTCGAGTGAGGCAGCGGGCACAGCTGAAACATTGAAATGAACAAAAAAGAATTTCAAAAAACAGCTTGACAACATGAAGAAACAACGATATAATAGAAAAGCTTCTTCGGTCGGAAACGATTGCAGAACGGCGGTCATAGAAAAGAGAATAGTACCATAAAACCTGTAAAACAGCCAAAACATCCGCGAGGATGAATGCGGCTAAATAGAAACAG
>NZ_DJGY01000031.1:0-2900 GCF_002435675.1 Acetobacterium sp. UBA5834
GCAATCTCAATGTCTGATTTAAAACCCATACTATTTCCTCCAATACTTTGATAAATTTTTAACATCTGCATTTATGATATATGATTTCAATCTAAAAATCAAATAATAAATGTGACAATTTTTTACTGAAAAAATACGAATAACGTTTACATTTACGGGGTTTACATCAATAATCTGAACAATATTTTACTCTGCGACACAAAACTTCTGTGCAATTCAACATTAGATTGCATTTTAATTCTATATAGTTTTTTAAAGCCGCTTTTAAAATGAATTCTATGACATATTTTTACAAATCATCATAGAAAATCATCCATTTTTGTAATTTTTGATGCTTTTCCATTTTTGTACCATGAATTTTATTAATCCCTTGACAGACAACTCCAGCATTCCGATGTTCAATAAGTGACTAACCTACAACTTCACCTCCAAACTTGTTTTTGAATCATATTTATCCCAAATTATGCTATTCTAATTGCCCTATTAAGTCCGCTTTATAAATACTGATACCGGGCAGGTTGTCCACTATTTACTTGTATATACAAATTTAATTCAGATTACCACCAATTTTAAAGAATGTCAAATTATTTCTAGTTTAATTCAATTTATTTTCTTTTATCGTTTGTTAAATCTCAAACAATAAAAATAGGGGTAATATATCTCTCTAAATTGATGCTCAGATCGTTTAGATTTGATTAAATGTCGTTTTTATATTGTAAAATTTTACTGTGCTTGCTAGTAGGGTATTTTCGGGAAAAATTACTGGCTTCGGTCCATCTTGTATTGCCGTTCCGATTCAGCTGTCTTTAAAAAGGATTAGTCTGGTTAACACTGCATTTCACTTCCAATCGCTCTCAACAACTTCATTGATATAAACGAATCACCTGACCTTCATTCAAAAACCGCAATGGGCTGATTTTATTCATAAACCAGCCCTCAGAAAAATAAGCCTCAGACAAATTTTTCATTATCATTCGCTGCGTATTGAAAATCTCGTATTTTACGGGTATAATAAAATCAGTTTAGAAAATATTTTACAGGTCCCCCCAATTTATAACTGAGAAAGGACAATTTTATGTCATCTTTGAAGACTATTCGCATTTTTTTCCCATTGCTGGATAAAAGTATCCTGGTTGAAACTGGAACTACCGTTGCTGCCGCCTGTGCTCAGGTTGGTTTTCCTCAAAATCTAGTATGCGGAGGCAAGGGAACGTGTAAGAAATGCCTTGTGACCATTCGTGAAAACGATTTAGTTTCAGAAGTCCTTGGTTGCCAGCATCCCGTGTCCAACGATATGGCTATTCTCATTTCAAAAGAAGCCGCCGTATCACAAATACTGGAAACCACCGAAAATGAGACACTGAGTTTTAACCCCAAAACCAGGGTTGTGACCACCCCAATGGCACACTTGAAAACGGAGATGTGTTCCTACGATCTTGAAGCCATCCGCAACGCCCTCGATATGCCGATCAAGATGTCTTCTATTAAAGTATTACAGAAATCTGCTGAAATCTTTCATCAGAAAAGCCTTCCTTTGATGAATTTTGTGCTCTATAATGATGAAGTGATTGATCTGATCCCCAGCAGTGAATCGCTAAACGCCTATGGTGTTGCCTTTGA
The DNA here is from genome assembly GCF_002435675.1 of Acetobacterium sp. UBA5834. NCBI lineage: Bacteria > Bacillati > Bacillota > Clostridia > Eubacteriales > Eubacteriaceae > Acetobacterium > Acetobacterium sp. UBA5834. The sequence goes on from NZ_DJGY01000031.1 coordinate 1,621, forward strand.
CATTGGGACGACCTCGGTTGTCGGCTACCTTTATGATCTCACCAGTGGAGTTCTGATTCATCAGTATTCCTCTTTGAATAAGCAAATATCTTTTGGCGGTGATGTAATCAGCCGTATCGATTATGCATCCACCTCGCCTGAAAATTTGAAGGCGATCCAACATGCTATTATTGAAACGGTCAACAACATCCTTTCAAACCTTTTCTATGAATCAAAGATCGCTGCAGAAGCTGTTTATGAGTGTGTATTCTGCGGTAACAGTACCATGGCCCATCTTTTTCTGGGCTTAAATCCCCTGCATTTGGGTCTTTCCCCATTTACCGGGATCACCCGGGATATGGTGGTTGCCGATGCCGAAGAATTTACCATCAATATTAACCCCAACGGTAAAATAACCTTTCTGCCCTTATTGGGAGGGTTTGTTGGCGCCGATACAACAGCAGTATTGCTGGGTCTGCCAAAGGATGACGAATACCGCTTGATGATTGACTTGGGTACAAATGGCGAAATAGCTGTCGGCAACCGGAATCGTTACTTTGTCGCTTCCACGGCCTGCGGTCCTGCACTTGAAGGAGCTGGCATCCACATGGGGATGCGTGGCACCACTGGAGCCATCGAAAAAATCGAACTGATTGACAATGAAATCAAATGTCATGTTATTGGCGATGCTGCGCCCCTGGGATTTTGTGGCTCGGGGATCATCGATGCCATTGCCTTCCTGTTTCGGGAAAGACTGATTTATGATCGCGGTAATTTTATTAAAGGCGAGGATCTTGATAATCACCCCTTTAAAGATCGGTTCAAAACCGACGAGAACAATCAACGCTATTTTGTTTTTGTCCGTCATCAGGATAACCCCAATGGCAAAGAAATGATCATCACCCAGAAAGATGTTCGGGCAGTACAATTGGCCAAGGCCGCCATCTTTACCGGCTGCTGCCTGCTAACTGAAAAGTACGGCATCAAAGCCACGGATCTCAAAGAAATAACTCTGGCAGGTGCGTTTGGCAATTACATCGATATCGAAAATGCTCAGTTTATTGGTTTACTTCCAGAAATTTCTGGCGTACCGATCCGCTCCATAGGTAATGGAGCCGGAACCGGTTCCCAACTTTTTCTCTTATCTCAGGATGAAGCCAAACGCTGCGAAACGATCCCCAAAGTCACCACTCACATCGAGTTAGCCACTGATCCTGATTTTTCGAACCGGTACATGCAAAACACCTTTCTTGGTCGTAATAAAATGGCCTAATTGTCTTTCTCCTTCCTATATTGTCAAG
>NZ_DJGY01000035.1:0-4103 GCF_002435675.1 Acetobacterium sp. UBA5834
CTTTTATGATAACACTCCAGATCCTGAGTTAGACAATGATAGCTTTCACAGATTTTTCGACGCTGTTCAACAGACCACTTGATGAGTGGTCTTTTTTTATGTCCCTAGGGGATGATTCTGGACAATAACAGGGGGTTTTGCTTGTATGATTACGGGTGGAGAATTGCCACCGCTAAAAGGGGCTTAAAAGGGCAAAAACAATAAAGCCATGATCTAAAATAATGTTTTCAAATTATTTTATCAAGCATGTCTGTAAATGGCTTTGTAGAGGGAATTAGAAACACACACCTTGGCGACTATTTGGCGACTATTTTTATTTTTTGTATATTTTTTGATTGTTATTCATTTCTTTTTATTAAAAGATAAAACGTTAATATCGCATATTATAGCCATATAACGAGTTAATGAAAGTTCATTGATTTTCACTTACCTTACTGGCAGTCAGAAGGCCAGGGGTTCGAGTCCCCTCATCTCCACCAATAAGAATTGCATAAGAGAGCCGTTGAGGTTCTCTTTTTTTTATGTCCGGAGGCTGGAAGAGGTCAAAAAACCCCGACCCTGGGGACAATTTGGGGACACTTCTTAAAAAAACTAAAGCCCAATAACAAAAGTTACTGAGCTTTACGGGCTTTTGTGACTAGGATATGATCAAGGGCATCGCTGGCCTTTGCATCGGCTGAATTAATAACATGGGCATATATATTACCCGTTGTGGATAAATTAGAATGTCCCAGCCGTGAGGATACCGTTTTGAGATCCACACCGCTGGCCCGGGCTTTAATCAGTTATCGATATAGAATTTTGTTATGCAATGTGAAGCTTTTCCATGAGTGCGTCCTGGAGAACCTGGGAGAAGTTGACATTCTTTTCAAGAGCAGCATCGTTCAACCAGGAAGGAATCGTAAGTGTCTTCTTAACCGCTCTGGATTCAGTTCTTTTTTTATAGGCAATCATATCAAATTCAATCACTACTAAAAATTGTCCCTCTTCCAGCTTAATATCTTGTGGGTTAGAAGCCTGTGGAATCGCTTCTTTCTTATCCTCCATATAGGACAAAACAAGGCCCAACGCCTCAATGGCCATTTCATACGATTGATCCATGGTATCTCCGCAGGTATTGCAGCCAGGAAGGTCTGGAAAGAATATGGAAAAATCGCCATCCTCTTCAGGAATAAAAACCGCTGGATAAAACAATTTCTTCATGGATATTCCCTCCTTTATGGGTTCAGGCTATTTCAGGCCGACATCTTTTAATATTTGCTGTTCAGTGCACTTTTAAGGTCTTTTGAGTGATAAGATACGGTGGTTCTTTTCCCATTAAATGCTCTCTGTGCCTAAGCCAAGAGGAAGAAGTCCTTCAAAAGCAGAATTACGGATTGCTTGTGTTGAGATACACGGGCCTAAACCCTCTGCTAATTTGTCTGCACTAATTACTCCTCTGTTATCTTCTGTATTCGTTGGCTTATCTGTTGTTAGAAACGTGCAGCTTTTCCATAAGGGCATCTTGCAAAACCCTGGAGAAGTTGACGTTGTTCTTTTCGGCTTCAACATTCAACCAATATGGAATCGTACAATTTTTTCTGACTGCCCGATCATCCAGCTTTTTCCGGTATGCTGTGAAATCCACATCAACCAGCGTAATGATATCATCATCAAATTCTTTTTCTGCCTTTACCGTTCCGGGTTTTGGTAACGGTTTTCCGTCATCCTCAAATGTAATACCCATCAGTTCAATGGCATCTCTGGCCATGACCATGGCATCGGCAACATCTTCACCTTGTGTGTTGATCTCAAAATCAGGAATTGTAACAAAATATCCATCATCTGATTTTGAGATAACAACGGGATATGCACTTCTCATTGTTCTACCTCCTTGATAATCGGTTGAGGGACTGACAAGGGCTTTTATTTCAGCCCCCGCCGTTTAATGATCAACTTTGCCAGCCGTTCATTGATATCCGGATGTCTCGGCACTGTTTCATCATTTGTGCCATTGGTATAGATGTCGTGATCCACACCATGCCGTTTTAAATACCATCCGTTCTTTTCGAGAAGCTTAATTAAAATTCGTCGTTTCATCTGTCCCTCCTCTAAGCACATTATGCGCATTATATGCGTATTTGTCAAGAGATTTAATTGACACTGCTTAATTATTTTCATTATTACATTCGTTTTATTAAAAATGCGAGGTGCTAAGAATCCCACAAATAGGACATTTGCGAATTAATTTCATTATAGGGCTTATTAATTTGATTATGCCATCTATCCCCGTGTCACCATATCATTAGAATTTTGCCATTTTAAACTTAAAATAATCTCTCCTCACAGAGATTTCTTTTCTCTTCATCGATGATATCTGTTAAAATAAGCTTAAAAATTGTCATTGAAATAAAGGAGCCCTATGAAAACACTGCATTCGGTAATTCAGACACTCAATCCTTATGCTGCTTATGAAAAAACACAATCCACACGATTAAGGAAAACCTTGATGTGCGATAATGTCAAGCGCTTAAAAATTATTGGGATCATCGGTTCATCTGTCAATTTATTATTGTTAGTGCTCTATTATTTAGACCGTGGTTTTAGCGGGTTAACAACCATCGAGGCGACTTTGCGAATCTGCTGGATTCTGGCCAGTATTATTTATATCATCGGCGTTGGAAGCCCCCATTCTCCTGAGGCCATAAAGAAAAGACAGTTCATCTTTTTTTATGGCGCCACCGGACTCTGTCTGCTCTTTGCCAGTTTAATCACCGCCGTTTTATCAGTCGAACAAGGCTCCACCTTTCTCTATCTGATTAATATTTTACTGATTGGCAGCTTTTTATACCTCTCCTTGCCGGAAATGATTTGTATCATCGCACCCAGTTTCCTGGTTCTGGTACTATCCATTTTGTTTACCCCTGGTTCTATCCTGTTGGTTCAGGGAAACTTTGTCAATGTGATTGCCAGCACCGCTTTTGCCGTTGTCATTGCCCAGACAATCCTAACTTCAAAACTGACACAGCTCGCCAGTACTCAGACCATCCTGGATCAGAAAAAAGAACTGGAATATCTCATCGACCTGGATGGTCTGACCCGAATTCCCAACCGCCGGAAGCTGGAAAGTTACTATTCAGATCATCCCCACACCTCGTTTGCCCTGCTGATGGTCGATATTGATTATTTTAAAAACTATAATGACACCTATGGCCATCTACAGGGAGATCAATGCCTGATACAGGTCGCCCAGTGTCTGTCGCACTATCCATTCGAGGGGCTGACCACCCGTTATGGCGGTGAAGAATTTGTTACCATCATTATACTGGCTGATCTTGAGTGCATAACACCGCTGGTCGAAGCGATCCGCCAATCAATTCAAGACCTGCAAATCAGGCATGAAGCCTCTCCCTTTGGGGTTGTTACTGTAAGCATCGGTTATGTTGTCACTGAAACCCGTCGGGAAAACCACAGCAATGAAACCACTGTTCTAGAAGATTTTATCTTGAAGGCTGATCAAGCTCTATATCAGGCTAAAGAAAACGGTCGTAACCAGATCAAACTGTATCAAGAATAAATTACCACCAAACCAACACTACAAGTTTATCCGTTCACCCCAACACGCTACCAGTTTTTCCAGGGAATAACTGGCATTGGCAGGGCTGGTAGAAGGCAACTTGATGATCTTTTCGCCGGTTTCCCGATAACAATACCGGTTATACAATTCATAAGCCTTGCCGCCGTTGGCATAAATCGTTTTGATGGCGGACTGGTCCAATAATGCCCGGATATCATTTGGCACCACATTTCTGATTGAGCTGTCGCTTGAGCCATCAATATCACAGGAATAGATTACATCCCATAGTGCAATCTGATTTTCCAGTAACATCCTTTTTTGTTCTTCAATCGTGCCCGGGATCGGCCAGCCAACCAGGGCACTGATAACCTTCCAGAACCGGTTTTGAGGGTGCTGGTAATAAAAACCGTGTTCCCGTGATTTTGCTGACGGGAAGGTTCCCAGGATCAAACTTTTTGAGTTCTTATTATAAACTGGTTCAAAGGTATAGATCATTTTTTCTATCCTCCAGCAATTTTTTTAAGATAGGCGTTTGCAAAACGCCACA
>NZ_DJGY01000008.1:0-59662 GCF_002435675.1 Acetobacterium sp. UBA5834
CCGTGAGCTTTGCGCCCAGTTTCGCACGAAACAATTTTTACACTGTACGGCGGACAGTTCGCTGAACTGTTCGCCTACACGTTACAAAATTGTTTGTGGAAACTGCACTCAAAGCAATCATTGTTCGATTTTTTTCATTTCGCAATTATCTATTTTATTTTTAGATGTTGGGGCATGTCATGGCAACGTTTCGTTTGTCATACCGGTTGTTAAATTTGCAGCTAAATCGGACAGTTACTGTCCTTGGCCACATGGGTAAACTGACTCTTGCCGCTGGCATAATCAGCTACGCATTGACCATGACCCAGTAGTTTGTATTTATAACTAAGCAGTCCGTCCAGGCCAACCGGACCCCGGGCATGAAGTTTGCTGGTGCTGATCCCCACCTCGGCGCCGAAGCCGAAACGGAAGCCGTCACTGAAGCGGGTTGAACAGTTCCAAAAAACACCGGCTGAATCCACCAGGGTCATAAAAGTTTGAGCGGTGGTTTCGGTGGTGGTCAGAATCACATCGGTGTGACCGGAACCGTAGGTGTTGATATGGTTAATGGCCGTGTTCAGATCGGGTACAATTTTAATTGACAGGATGTAATCCAGGTATTCGGTTTTCCAGTCGATCTCGGTAGCAGCTTCCACGGCAATGATCGCCTGAGTGGCAGCATCCCCCTTAATATGAACATTTTTGGCCTCCAGTGCCGTTTTAAGTTGCGGCAACAGAGCAGCGGCGATTTTTTCGTTGACAAGCAGCGTTTCCAGGGTATTGCAGGCAGCGACATACTGGGTTTTAGAATCGACAATGATCGCAACGGCCTGGGTAAGATTGGCATCTTTATGAACATAAACATGGCAGATGCCGTCGGCGTGGCCCATGACCGGAATGTTGGAATTGTTCATAATATATTGAACAAAGCTGTTGGAGCCGCGGGGAATAATCAGATCAATGTAGTGATCCAATGCCAGCATGGCAGTGACGTCTTCCCGGGTTTCCAGATTTTGGAGCCAGTCCTTTGGCAGACCCACAGAAGCGGTGGCTTGATTGATAATTTTAGCAAGCAGTCGATTGGTTTCCAGGGCTTCACGGCCGCCTTTTAAGAGTACCGCATTGCCGCTTTTCAGGCAGAGGGTGGAAATCTGAACGAAAGCATCGGGCCGGGATTCGAAGATAACCCCAATGACCCCAATCGGGCAGGTGACCTTATAGAGATCCAGACCTTCATCCAGTTCGGTTGACAGCTTGGTAGCTCCCAGGGGATCGGTCAGCTCCATCAGGCTGTGGATTCCCTGGATCACGTCGTTGATCTTTGCAATATCGAAGGTCAGACGTTTAAGCAGGGGGGCACCCAGGTTTTCTTCCTGAGAGCGTTTCATATCGACTTGATTGGCAGCTGCAAGCGCTTCTTTGTTTTCTTCCAGAGCGTTGGCAATAGCCAACAGACCGGCATTTCGCAGCTGGCCGTCGGTGGCTGCTAACAGGATGCCCGCATCCCGGGCGATTTTTCCGCATTGTTCCATTTGCATTGGCGTTTCCTCCTAAATTTTGGGATTGGGTTTTTCAGGGCGAGGGTCTGACCCCCTTGGTCATCACGGATCACTCCTACAAACTAATGTGTGATAGTCGTATTTTAATAAACTGTAAATATGGATTCGTAGGGGCGGGTTTTACCCGCCGGAGGGACGTTTGTATATTGACCAACGTTCCGGGCGAATGCGATTCGCCCCTACACTATGATGTGTGACATTATATGTGTTAACAGAGTTATTGTTTTCTTCGTAGGGGTGGGTAAGCCACCCCAATGACGGCCTTTATTTTGCCAATAAATTCTCTCGAATCTTTTTAAAATCTTTTTCCCGCAAATCAGTTTTTTCCATTAAATAAGTTTCCACACTGCCGAAGTTGGTGTTGACATAGTTCATCGAAATCTTTAACCACTCGGGCTTGACACCATAAAATTCCCAGAGGTGATAATTTTCAATGCCCAGTTCTTCAGACATAATGTTACCCAGCAGGTTAAAACTCTCGTCAAAGGTCAGATTCGTCAGCGTATAGTCAGACAGGATCACCTCTTCATTAACACCTAAAATACTCAAAATCAGATAGGTCATAAAACCGGTACGATCTTTACCGTTGGTGCAATGATAAAGAATCGGGTATTCCGATGGTTCGGTTAGGTATTTCAGCACTTCGGCAAAGCACTGTGCCCGATCTTCAGTCTGGATTTTGTAAATATGGCGCATAAATGCATCAATTACGCCAGGTTGAGTGAAGTCCTGATGGTCCAGTTCCATATCGGCACTGGAAAAAATTGGTAGCAGATGGTATTCGGTATTTTTGGGCAAGCGATCAGCCTGACGCTTTGATTTGGATTCATTTCTGAAATCAAAGACATGTTTAAGGCGTAGGGCCGAAAAATAGTCGACGTCCTTATCGGAAAGGTGGGCCAGTTCTTCACTACGGATCACTTTTCGCCACTTGATTTTGCGACCATCGATTCCCGTGTAGCCGCCGATATCCCGAATGTTGATGGAATTTTCCAGTTGGATCAGACGTTTACTCAACTGGGTTTCTTCACAAAAAATCAGATTGTTTTCATCTTTGAAATTATATAAGATCCGACCATTGGGGGCAATCAACCCCGGATAGGTGGATTTTTGTGGTTCGGACTCGGAAACAGGAGTAACCTCAGCGGAGGTGGTTTTACTCGGTTTATCAGGATGAGCGGATTCGGTCGTTGACATACTTACTGGAGGCAAATTTTCAGACAGGGGTTCGTTGAGAATCGTTTCTTTAGTGAGTGCTTCAGACCAGGTGGTAGATGGGGGTGACTGTTTTTTCCGGATTCGTTTGCTAACCAGAAAATAAGCGGGGATAGCAGCAGCTGCGCCAGCAATTATGGCAAGGGTGGTCGTTTTTTTCATTGATGATTTCCTTTCTGTGACTTCCATAGGATCTGTTTTTTGATTCATTATATGTTATGATTATAGCATAAACTTAATCAAAAAGTCCTAAAATGTGAGGAGTTAAGTATGAATACGTTAAGTGTTACTGATGGCCCGGGTCTGGGAATTTACTGTCATATTCCGTTTTGTCTCAAAAAATGTGCTTATTGTAATTTTTCGTCATTCTCTCGTCAGAGTGAGGCAGTAATCAGAGATTATTTTGCAGCCTTGCATAAGGAAATTAGAAAATTTATCGAAGAAAATAAAAAATTTGCGTTACCAGCAGTGGATACCATCTATTTTGGTGGGGGAACACCTTCTGCGGTTGATGTCAGACACATTGAAGCAACTCTTTTGCTGTTAAACGAAGTATTTCAGGTAAAGGACGACGCCGAAATCACCATTGAAATCAATCCCGGGACGCTGACTGCCGATAAAGCCAGACGCTACAAAAAGGCGGGGATCAATCGGGCCAGCGTGGGGCTGCAGGCCTGGCAGGATTTTCTGCTAAAAATCCTTGGTCGGGTTCACAGTCAAGCCGATTTTAAAAAAGCGATGGAGCTCTTAAAAGAAGCGGGATTCAATAATTTCAGCGTGGATGTAATGGTGGGCTTGCCAGGACAAAAGATCACCGATGTGATGGAAACCGTACAGGCGGTAATAAATTATGCCCCCACCCACCTTTCCTGTTACAGCCTGATTCTGGAGTCAGGAACACCAATGGCTAACTGGGTAGAGTCAGGTCAGTTGGATCTGCCGGATGAAGATGAAGAACGGGAAATGCACTGGGCCGTGGATGGTTTTCTAAAAGAAGCTGGATTTTTGCATTATGAAATATCCAGCTTTTGCCGACCCGGATATGAGAGTCGACATAATGTAAAATATTGGGAATTGGTGCCTTATCTGGGTTTTGGACTGGGGGCCCATGGTTATTTTAATGGCCAACGTTATGGAAACAGTAATGAACTTAATGAGTATTGCCAATTGCTCAAGGCGGACAAATCACCGGCAATTTTTGAACCGGCGATGACGCCGGAGGAGCAAATGCGTGAGTGGATGTTTTTGGGATTACGCAAACTGAGAGGGATTCGGGAGGATGATTTTTGCGCCCGTTTCGGAGAAAGCTATTTTGTCCCGTTTGGCGATGTTATCCAGTCGTTGATCACCGCCAGATTACTGGTATGGGACGGGACGGTTTTGAAGTTGACATCCAGGGGGCAGGACTTTGGAAATCAGGTATTTATGGCTTTTGTCTAGATGCAATCAGGTCGAAAAAATAACTTAAGAAAACTTTAAAAAGTGAGTAAGCCATTATAGAAACTAGTTGACAAAGTAGGGGTAGGGTGTTATATTTAACTCAGATGTTAGCACTCAATTATTGCGAGTGCTAATAACGAGGTGAATCATGGAACTTAACGCACGTAAAAAGAAAATATTAGAAGTGATCATCCGTGATTACATCAATACCGCCGAGCCGGTTGGCTCCCGGACGCTTTCAAAAAGATGTAATTTGGGTATCAGTCCGGCCACCATTCGAAATGAGATGGCTGATCTTGAAGAACTGGGTTTTCTGGTTCAACCCCATACCTCTTCGGGACGGATTCCAACCCAGCAAGCCTATCGTTATTACGTTGATGAAATTATGGAGATCCAAAAACTTGAGAAGATGATCCGGACAGATATCCATCGCGGCTTTCTGGATCATACCACTGAACTGGGACCGACGATGTCGCATACTGCTCAGGTTTTGTCGCAGCTAACCAACTATACAGCAGTCGTTCTGGCGCCTCGAGTTACAAATTTTAACTGTAAGCATGTTCAAATTGTTTCTTTAATTAAAAACAGGGTACTTATGGTAGTAGTGACCCAGGAGGGGATGGCTAAAAATATTGAGGTAACCCTTTCTCATGAGGTTGATACCATCCTGGCACTGAAGCTTTCCAATGTGATTAATGGATTTCTTAAAAACACCGTCCTCAGTGAGATGAGCTCGGATTTAATCGATCAGATTCAGGAATTGTCCCCAGCGGAAAGTAAATTGATCCATGAGATTATCCCGCATCTAAAAAAAGCCTTGATGGAGGACGCTTCGGAGGTTCACTCCACCGGATTAACCAATCTATTTAATTATCCGGAGTTCAGCGACGTCAATAAAATTAAGCAATTGATCAATATTGTTCAGGAAAAGCAGGTGCTCTCAGAAATGATGGCATCCAAGGATGGCAACCAGGTCATTCGGATAAAAATAGGCAGTGAAAATGACAATGAAAATCTTAAAGACTTCAGCATTATTACTTCTACCTACGAGTTGGATGGCGAAATGATGGGCGCCTTTGGCGTCATCGGACCCACCCGGATGAACTATGATAATGTGTCATCGGTTCTTAACTATATCCGCAATGAGTTAAATTTACATATCTCAAATTTATTAATGAAATAGGTGATTAGATGATAAAAGAAGAGGAAATTAAAACAGAAACCGTAGAAGAAACGGAAGAAGCGCTTTTAGATGAAGCAGAAACAGTAGCCGATGAGGCAGCAGAAGAAACAGCAGAGACATCTCCTGAAGAGGTCCTAAAGGAGATTGTAAAGGAGGATGAGGCCGTCTTGAATCGCCTGATCAGACTTCAGGCTGATTTTGAGAATTTCAAAAAGCGGAGTCAAAAAGAAAAAACAGAAATGTATCAATTTGCATCAGAGAACTTTGCTACCAAGCTGTTGCCGGTAATGGATAATCTGGAGCGGGCGGAAGCCGCCTTAACCGATGCCAGCGAGGAAGCCAAGGGTTATATTGATGGACTGGAAATGGTTTTTAAGCAGCTTAAGGATGTTCTCAAAGAAGAAGGACTGGAAGAAATTATCTGCGAAGGTCCTTTTGATCCCAATCTTCACCATGGCGTTGCTGTTGGTGAGGACGAAGAAAAAGAAGACCAGGAGATCATGGACGTATTCCAGAAGGGGTATAAATTCAAGGGCAAGGTAATCCGGCCAGCCATGGTTAAGGTTTGCAGCAAGTAGCATTGCAGCAGCTAAAAATGAAATTATAATTAGCAATAGAATCATAAAGAATCAAAAATTCGCTGGTCTTATCACCAGAAACGAGTTTTTATTTAAAAAATAGTAAACAATTCAGGAGGAAATAGATATGAGTAAAGAAAAAATTATCGGGATTGACTTAGGAACCACAAACTCTTGTGTAGCCGTATTAGAAGGCGGTGAAGCCGTCGTAATCCCTAATGCCGAAGGAAATAGAACGACCCCATCGGTTGTTGCTTTTGCCAAAGATGGTGAGCGACTGGTGGGACAGGTTGCCAAACGACAGGCAGTTACCAATCCGGATCGCACCATTTCGTCAATTAAACGGGATATGGGCACCGACCGTAAAGTAACCGTCGATGACAAAAGTTATACCCCTCAGGAAATTTCAGCCATGATTCTGCAAAAGCTTAAAGCGGATGCCGAAGCGTATTTGGGTGAAACTGTCAGTAAAGCGGTTATTACCGTACCGGCCTACTTCAGTGATGCCCAAAGACAGGCGACCAAAGATGCCGGACGGATTGCTGGTCTGGAAGTACTGCGAATAATCAATGAACCAACCGCAGCAGCGCTGGCTTATGGTTTGGATAAAGATGCCAATGACAAAATTATGGTCTATGACTTGGGTGGCGGAACATTTGACGTATCCATTCTGGAACTGGGGGATGGCGTTTTCGAAGTAAAAGCAACCAATGGAAACAATCACCTGGGTGGTGATGACTTTGACCAGAAAATCATTGATTGGATGGCTTCTGAATTTAAGAAAAGTCATGGAATTGATCTTAAAAATGATAAAATGGCTCTGCAGCGACTTAAAGAAGCAGCTGAAAAGGCCAAAATTGAATTATCGACGGTTATGAAATCAGACATTAATCTACCCTTTATCACCGCCACGGCAGAGGGTCCACAGCATTTGGAATTATCCCTGACCCGGGCAAAATTTGATGAACTGACTTCAGATCTGGTTAAGAGTACCATTGGACCCGTTGAAAAAGCCATGAAAGACGCCGGCCTTTCTAAAAATGAATTGGATAAGGTAATTCTGGTTGGTGGCTCGACCCGAACCCCATCCGTACAGGATGCCGTTAAAAACATTACCGGTGAAGAAGCCTACAAAGGGATTAACCCGGATGAATGTGTAGCCATCGGAGCAGCGATTCAAGCGGGGGTATTAGCTGGTGAAGTTCATGACGTATTACTGCTTGATGTCACCCCATTATCTCTGGGGATTGAAACATTAGGTGGAGTATTCACCCGGTTGATCGATAGAAACACCACAATTCCAACCAAGAAAAGCCAGACCTTCTCGACGGCAGCAGACAATCAAACGGCTGTCGACATCCATGTTTTACAGGGTGAACGAGAAATGTCCAAGGATAACAAGACATTGGGTCGCTTCCAATTAACCGGGATTCCGGCAGCAAGACGAGGAATTCCACAAATCGAAGTAACCTTTGATATTGATGCCAATGGTATTGTCAATGTGTCGGCTAAAGATATGGGAACCGGTAAATCTCAAAATGTCGTTATCAAATCGACCACCAACATGAGTGATGAAGAAATTGATAAAGCGGTTAAAGAAGCAGAACAACACGCTGAAGAAGATAAAAAAGTAAAAGCGTTGATTGAAGCTAAAAATATTGCCGATTCCACAATCTATCAAACTGAACAGTCTCTGAAAGAAATGGAAGGCAAGGTTTCAGAAGATGATAAGGCCAAGGTTGAAGCCGCCATTGCCGAGCTGAAAACAGCCAGTGAAGGGGATGATGTGGAAGCCATCACAAAGGCAACCGAAGCATTAAATGAATCCTTCTACCCATTAGCTCAAAAAATGTATGAGCAAGCTGCTGCACAACAGGCACCTGACGAACAGGAAACTGCAGATCAGGGTGATGACGATGTTGTGGATGCTGAATATGAGGAAGTTAAAGAGTAAGAATTGCCAGAAACCGGCAAAAACCAGTGGCAGCCAAGGCTGCCACTCTTTTTCGTGGAGGCAATGAGCCAAGCGCAAGCGCGTCTGCAGTTGGCGACTGCCCGTAAACGGCTCAAAATGCGGGTGAGCGTTTTGAAAAGTTTCGTGGAGGCAATTGTAGGGGCGATCTACGATCGCCCGGAGCGTGGATCAAGAAGCTGACGTTTATGCGCGGGCGATCGCGGATCGCCCCTACGGACCATGATTTGCAGATTGTTGAAATAGACGCTCCACGAAAAAAGACTTTTAATCGTTGCTTCAAAAAGGTATAATAAATAGTTGTTTAGTTGGTGTTTAGGATTCAAAAGAGGTGAGAGTATTTATGAGTGAAAAAAGAGATTACTACGAGGTGCTGGGGGTCGGTAAAGACTCCAGTCCGGATGAGATAAAAAAAGCATACCGAAAAAAAGCCATGGAGTTCCATCCGGACAAAAATCCGGGGAATGCTGAAGCTGAAGAAAAATTCAAGGAAGCCAATGAAGCCTATGAAATTCTAAGTGATGCCGATAAGAAAGCCCGCTATGATCAATATGGTCACGCTGGGGTTGATCCCAATGCTGGCTTTGGCGGCGGTGGCGGCGGATTTTCCGGTGGTTTTGGTGGTTTTGAGGATATCTTTGGCGATATTTTCAGCGCCTTTGGCGGCGGCGGTGGTTTTAGCGGCGGCCGTGGTGGTCGACGTTCCAACCGGGGCTCCGACATGAAGATCAGTATTAATCTGTCTTTCCATGAAGCCGTTTTTGGCATCGAAAAGAAAATTAAGATTAAACGTAATGAAGAATGTGGAAGTTGCGGCGGTTCTGGTGCTGAAAAAGGATCGACTTCAAAAACCTGTGACCAATGTGGCGGTTCGGGTCAGGTTTATGTCAGACAGCAGACGCCATTTGGAACAGTTCAACAGGTTCACACTTGTGACAAGTGTCATGGTGAAGGCAAAATCATTGATAAACCGTGTCCCACCTGTCATGGTTCCGGACTTGAATCCAAAGAACGCACCATCAGCATCAAAATTCCCGCTGGTGTCTATGACGGTTCAATTCTGCCACTGCGAGGTCAGGGCAACGCCGGGCCAAACCACGGCAGTGCCGGTGATCTGCTGGTGTATATAAGCGTTCGGGAAGACCCCTTATTTAAACGCAGCGATGACGATGTTTATTATGAACTGCCCATTACCTATGCCCAGGCGGCGTTGGGTGACAGCATTGTGGTACCGACCATTGACAGCAAAATCAAGCTTAAAATACCAGAAGGTACCCAAAACGGTAAGGTATTCCGACTTAAAGGAAAAGGGATACCCAATGTTAACGGCCGGGGTCGGGGGGATCAGTTTATTACTATTAAGGTGGAAGTACCCCGTAAGCTCAATCGTGAACAGCGTCATGCATTAAACGAGTATGCCAAGGTAACCGGAGACGATGCGCATCCGGAAGGGAAACGTTTCTGGTCTCGGGTTGAAGCCGAAGAAAAGGAAAGTCATTCCAAAAAAGATGCCTGATCATTTTCAGGCGACAAGTTCGAAAGCCCTCGCCAAGCATCATTTGATGTGTATAAGACAACACAACAATTGGCGGTACGCCATGCGTATTAATCAAAAGTTAATTTATGCCGGAGAAATCCGGCATTTTTTAGTTGACAAAGAAAAGCTGGAGGCATATAATGAAAACGAAAAACATATAAA
The DNA here is from genome assembly GCF_002435675.1 of Acetobacterium sp. UBA5834. NCBI lineage: Bacteria > Bacillati > Bacillota > Clostridia > Eubacteriales > Eubacteriaceae > Acetobacterium > Acetobacterium sp. UBA5834. The sequence goes on from NZ_DJGY01000008.1 coordinate 9,626, forward strand.
ACTGATATGAATTGAGTATGCGATATAAAAATGTGAGAAGTAGAATGCGGAAGGAAGAGGATTGAGACCACAAATCACCAGGCTTATGCGGGGATGTTGTCAGTGCTCAATTAAAACCACCGACTATCAGGAGGATACCGATTATGAAAATATCAACTAAAGGGCGTTATGCGTTGCGGCTGATGCTGGATCTGGCGATAAATAACACTGGGGAATATATTCCCATCAAACGGATTGCTGAGCGTCAGGAAATTTCTGAAAAATATCTGGAACAGATTATTACCCAAATTTCCCGGGCGGGGTTTGTCCGGAGCGTCCGGGGTTCTCAGGGCGGCTATCAGCTGGCCAATCCGCCGGAAGACTATACTGTCGGGATGATTTTGCGGCTGATGGAAGGGGAGTTATCTCCGGTTGCCTGCCTGGATGAACCGGGTGGCTGTGACCGGGCGGATCGTTGTGTTACAGTTGATGTCTGGCGGCAAATAAAAGAAGCAGTTGAAAATGTGGTGGACAATATTACCCTGGCAGATCTGGTAAAGTCCTATCATGAAAAGGGCACCTGCGAGTATTTTATTTAAACACGATGAAGTGGCAATAAAAATATATGAAAGAAGCAGGTGAACCAATTGGGAAAGGTTAGCGCTGTTTATCGAAGCGTAAAAAAGGGTGAGCGCAATCGTCTGGATCAACCCGCTCTTTTTATCCCGGGGTTTGGACTTGAGGGGGATCATCACGGTGGCCGGGATCAAAGACAGGTTTGTTTGTTTGGCCGTGATGACACCGATCAAATAAAAATAATTAGTGGGGCAGGTTTATGCACGGGGCGGTTTAATGAAAACATCACCACCGAGGGCATCGAGCTGTTTAAATTGCCGCTGGGTACCCGGGTAAAAATTGGCGAAACCGTTCAGGAGATTACCCAGATTGGAAAAAAATGCTTTGGCTGTGAAATCGGTGATGAAAACGGAAAGTGCGTTTTGGCCAATGAGGTTGTCTTTACTGCTGTGATCGTAGGTGGCTATATAAAAGCTGGCGATACCATTGCAGTACTGGTGTAAGCTGTTTTGTGTAGTAACATAAATGCCGCTGTTTTCGTTTTGGAAAACAGCGGCATTTTAGGTGTTGTTAATGATTAAACCAGGTTTTTTAGCAACCGGGTGTAGTCGGTGATCGTCGTGTAGTTTCGATGGTTGAGCAGTAGCTCTTTTGAAATGTCCATGCCCAGTAGCGTCGGAACCAATCGGGCGGCTTCGGGCAGCCGCAGCAGATCGTAACAGATGCCCCGATTAGCCAGTCGTGACATCACATTGACACCGGTGTAGGCAAGGGCGTTTTGCAGCTGATCGGTGAGATAGCCTTCCACATCAAGTGTTTTTAAGCTGTAGCTTTCCTCCCGGTGGGCTTCCACCAGTTGGCGAAATTCCGTTTGGAAGGTGGTATAAAGATCGGTGATGGTATCTCGTAGATAGGCCTGAAAATCGGCTTTTTCCGGGGCGGATTGGGTGTCATCGCCAAACCAGGAAAGATAGTTCAGGGTCAGGCTGGCAGTCAGTCGGCCAAAATCCTGGGCCAGGGGACCGAAACCGGCAAATTCACCATCAATGATGCGGACATCATCGGCGCTGATCATGATGTTGGAGCTATGCAAGTCGGTATGGATCAGGCATTCCCGATCGTTAAGAAACTTGTCTTCCAGCCGCCTAAACTGAGCTTTAATCTGGGGATTTTCAACCAGTTCAGCCCGTTTTTCAGCGGTGCCAGGAATCATCTCCCGTTCCCAGGAAACGCCGATGTTTTCGTGGAAAAGGAAGGGCACCAGGGCAGTATATTCGGGGTTGACAAAGAAGCGTTCAACCTCGGATTTTTTATAATTGGTAAGATGCAGATTGGATGAGTAAAATAGATTGCGGGCAAAAAAAGCGCCGATTTTTTCGGTGAAGTGCCCGTGTTTAACCATCCGGCACAGCTCAAATCGTAGCAGACTCAAATCCATCAGATCTTCCATGACGATGATTCGATTGGGTTCGTCAAAAAGATAAATTTCTGGGCTGATGCCGGGATAAACCGAGTTCCAGAAAATAAGGGTGGCAATTTCAGAACGCATTCGGCCCAGATCCAGAGTCCAGCCTTCGGAATCGGTATCTTCGACGGTATTATTCTTTTCGTCTTCAATCCGAAACCGGGGCATCGAGAGCATTTGTTTCATGACCACTGATTTACCGGTTTGGTCATAGACGTGATAAATTAAATTGACAAAGCCTTCAATACTTTCCTTGACGGCGTGTAAATCCACCACGGTAAGGAAAGCATCAGCCGGAAAGATCGCTTTTTCTTTAAGGTAGTCGGCAACGCCTGCCGTTGTTAAATTGCCATAGCTGTCATAGGTCATGTTTTCACTTCCTTAATTTAAATAGGGTGCGGGCGAACACGGTTCGCCCCTACGAAGTATTAATCAATTAATTGATTAATACGATGCGGTGGTGATATCTTTATTTATTCCGGTGAGGTTCCATAAAATGATGGATGGCGGCTTCCAGTTCGGGGATGCCTTCGCCGGTATAGGAGCTGACCACATAGATGTGTTTGGGATTGATACCGGCATAGATCAGCAGATTACGGCTACGCTTGATATTGCATTCACCCAGATCCGTTTTGGTGATCACCCCGATGGAGGGGATGTTATAGGTGTGAACGAAGTTCGGCGGTACGGCATTCTGAGGATCGACGCAGGAATTGACCAGGATCACCAGTCCGGCATCCATGGTGATATTGATGGCCTGACGTGAAAAAAACGGGAGTTCAATAAACTCCCCCGGGGTATCAATAAACTCGTCATAATATGTGACCATCTGGGTTTTGGAATACTTGAGTTCGTCTTCGCCCAGTCGTTGCATCAGGGTGGTTTTTCCGCTGCCGATTTTTCCGATGAGGGCCACCCGTTTTTTATTGCTGGCCATTGATTTAAGAGTAGGTAATTTTAGGAATGTCGAAACCTAAAATATGATTAAGGGTATTAAGGATTTCGGTCACGGCGGCCTTCACATCAGAGACCCGACCAGTGATGACCAGAGAACCACTGAAACGATCAAGAAATCCGATTTCGACCGGAGCAGCCTTGGTGGCAGCATCAGCGGCAATGATGGCCGCTTCGCTGGGCGTAATGGTTAAAATGCCAATGGCATCAGCATTTTCATCGTCTAAGCCCAATTTAATATAGATTTCATTTTTGGGTTTGGCAATAATGTGGGCCAGGGTTACCTGTTTACCGGGAACGTATTCCTGAATGGTGCGTTTTTTCTTTTCAGTTTCCATCGTGTCACCTTTTCTATCTGTATTTTTGTTTCAGTCTAACAATTGTCGGTATTGTTTTTTTATCTAGAGATAACTTTGAATTAATTTAAGTATGGCCATTATAGCATTAATCGGGAACCGGTTACATCGATTAACGATATTTTACAGAAAGCTGGCAAAAAATTTCTGTACCCGCACTGTGCCGTACCGACTAATTGTTAATCTGTTGTCTGCTGCGGGATCGGACAGGTCTATCGCCTGTTCGCCCCGATGCAGACAACATGATGTAACAATTATCGGTACTAGACTAAGACAAAGAAGTGAAAAAATCTATTTCTTTTCTAAGGTAGATGGGTTATAATGATCAATTGTTAAACATGCGGAAAACGTGGTATAATACCACAACGATTAAACTGGAGGTAAGGGAATGCTTTGGAAAGAAGTTCAAATCACAACAACATTGGAAGCGGAGGAAGCAGTGGTTAATGCTTTTTATGAAGCCGGGGCGGATGGCGTGGCCATTCAGACCTTGCAGGATGCGCTTTTAATTCAGCAAGATCCTAAGGTTAATTTTGTCGATGAAGCCCTTCTGGAAATTGATCCCAATGTTTCCATTGTGCGGGGATATTTCAGCGAGGTGGAAGATACCGAAGAAGCAGTACACAAACTGATTAGCTCAGTGAAGATGCTGCCTTCTTTTGGTCTGGATCCCGGCGCTTGTGAGATGCTGATTACCGAGGTGGAAGAGGAGGATTGGGCCAACTCCTGGAAAAAGTTCTATAAACCCACCAAGGTCGGCAAAAGTATTGTCATCAAACCGACCTGGGAAGCCTATGCCCCCGAAGAGGATGAGATCGTCATCAACATTGATCCCGGTATGGCTTTTGGCACCGGCACCCATGAAACCACTCAGCTTTGTGCCATAAAGCTGGAAGAGTATATTAAGCCTGGCGACGTGGTGCTGGATATTGGCTGTGGTACCGGAGTGCTCTCATTGATTGCCGGTAAACTGAAAGCAAAAAAAGTAGTGGCGGTTGATTTTGATACCCTGGCCGTAAAAATTGCCCGGGAAAATGCGGAGCTCAATGATTTAGGCGCTCTGGTTGAAATCCGCGAAGGAAATCTGTTGGATGTCATCGATGAACAGGCCGATGTGATTGTGGCCAATATACTGGCTGCCGCCATTGTCGAGTTGTCAGGGATCATCAAACCCTATCTGAAAGAAAACGGCATCTTTATTTCTTCCGGCATCATCATTGACCGGTTGGGGGACGTCCTCAATGCTTTGGAAGCGGAAAACTTCAAACTGGTTTATGTTCAGCAAATGGGCGAGTGGGTTGGCGTGGTTGCCCAGAAAAGAGACTAGCATGCATCGCTTTTTTGTCGAACCCGGTCAGATCTCCGGATCCACCGTTGTTATTTCCGGGGAAGATTTCAAACATATTACCAAGGTTTTGCGGTTGGGAAAAGATGATCGCATCGAAGTTTGTGATGGTCTGGGCAATGACTATCTGATTGTATTGGACAGCCCCACAGATCGGACAATTTCCGGCTATATAAAGAGCCAGGAACCATCCCAGGGCGAAACGCCGGAGCTTTTAATCACCCTCTATCAGGGCTTGCCCAAGGGCACCAAAATGGAAATGATTATTCAAAAAGGGGTGGAGTTAGGCGTTTATGAGATCGTCCCCTTTTCTTCATTGCGGGCGGTTGTACAAATCAAAGACAAACAGGATAAAAAAATCGAACGCTGGCAGCGGATTGCCTATGAAGCAGCCAAGCAGTCGAAACGGGGCATCATCCCGCAGATCGGGAAACCACTCACCCTGGCTGGTGTTTTGCAGGAAACGGATCGCTACGATCTGATACTCTTAGCCTATGAGGATGAAAACCGGCAGACCCTTAAAAAAGCACTGACCGCTTTTGAAAAAAAGCAGGACGCTGATAAACCGCTAAGAATTGCGGTGATTATTGGCCCGGAAGGGGGCTTTGATCCCCAGGAAGCGGCGGCCTGCCAAGCTGCCGGAGTGATCAGCGTTAGTCTGGGTAAACGGATCTTACGTACGGAAACCGCCGGGATGATGGTGCTCAGTCAATTAAATTTCTGGAAGTGAGGTGGAAAGAAGCGGTATGAACAACACAAATAACAAAGTTGCTTTTATGACCCTGGGCTGTAAGGTCAACACCTACGACAGCGAGGCGATGATGGAGCTTTTTGAGTCGGCTGGCTATACCATTGTGGATTTTTCCGAGGTGGCCGATGTTTACGTCATCAACACCTGTACGGTTACCCATCTGGGCGATCAGAAATCTCGAAAAATGATGCGCAAGGCCAAGCGGATCAACCCCGAGGCGATTATCTGTGCGGTGGGTTGCTATGTCCAGGTGGCTCCTGCGGAAGTGGAAAAAATAGCGGAAGTGGATTTAATGATTGGCACCAAAAATCGGGGCGATATTTTGTCCTATATTACTGCCCATCGCAATGATGTCAGCCAGCGGGATTTTGTCTCGAATATCATGGATGAAAAGGTATTTGAACCGCTGATGATTTCCGAGGTCAAAGGAAAAACCCGGGCCTTTATTAAAATTCAGGAGGGCTGCAATCAATTTTGTACCTATTGTATTGTCCCCTTTGCCAGAGGTCCGGTGCGAAGCCGCAACCAGCAGCAGATTATTGATGAAGTCAACCGGGTGGTGGCAATGGGGTATCAGGAGGTGATCCTGTCTGGGATTCACATTGCCTCCTATGGAATTGATCAAGAAGACATCGGTAAAACTGATCTGATTGATCTGATTGAAACCCTTGACAAAATTGAAGAGCTTAAACGGATTCGGCTGGGGTCGATGGAACCCAAATTTATAACCCCTCAGCGGCTTAAGCGGCTGGCGGCACTTAACAGCTTCTGTCCGCATTTTCATTTATCTTTGCAAAGCGGTAGTGATACCGTGCTCAAACGGATGGGCCGCCGTTATACGACGGCTGAATACATGGAGATCGTCAACCAGATCCGGGAGGTCTTTCCATTGGCCGCCATCACCACGGATATCATGGTGGGCTTCCCCGGAGAAACGGTGGCAGAATTTGCTGAGACGCTCGACTTTGCCAGGGCGGTAGGCTTCTACCAGATCCATGTATTTAAATATTCCCGGCGATCCGGAACAAAAGCGGCCCATTTTCCGGATCAGATCGATGAAAGCCTGAAAAATTCCCGCAGTCATGAACTGAGCGAATTGTCCCGGGAATTGGAAGCGGCCTTTCTTAAAAAAAATGATGACAGTGTGGTTGAGGTGCTTTTTGAAGCAACCCACGATGATGCTGGCTATTCCGGCCACACCAAGAACTATCTGCCAGTGATACTCAAAACCGAGGAAGAAATAAGTGGTAGAATCATCCCGGTTAGGGTATCATATATTAGTCGGTATGCTGATAAGTTAGTCGGAGAATCTATATAATAAGGAGGAAGATATGTCCCAAGACTGTATTTTTTGTAAGATCGTCAATAAGGAAATTCCCGCCGATGTGGTTTATGAAGATGACCGGGTCATCGCCTTTAACGATATTGCGCCCCAAGCCCCGGTTCATGTGATTATTATCCCCAAAGAACATTTTGATTCGATCCTGTCGGTTCAGGCAGGCAATGATATTATTTGCCATGTTCATACGGTAGCCAATCGCATTGCCCTTAAAACGGGGATTGCCGAGAGTGGTTTTCGACTGGTGAATAATTGCGGTAAGGATGGTAATCAGACCGTTCCGCATCTGCATTATCATTTATTGGGCGGCCGACCATTATTATGGCCACCAGGCTGAAAAATAATTGACAGCGCTCTAAATATTGCGTATAATAAAGTTTGACTCATACCATGTTGATTGACAATACCGGAAATTAGCAACGGATAAGAGGGGGGGGTTGAAAATGTCTGAAGTAAAAATCAAAGAAAATGAAACACTCGAAAGTGCATTGCGACGTTTCAAAAGAAAAACTGCAATGGCTGGGGTTATGTCTGAAATTCGCAAAAGAGAGCATTATGAAAAGCCAAGCGTAAAGCGAAAAAGAAAATCAGAAGCAGCTAGAAAAAGAAAGATGAAAAAAAGATAGGATGTGACTAATTGGCATTAAAGGATCAATTACAGGCTGACTTAAAAACAGCAATGAAGGAAAAGGATAAGGTCAAGAAATCGACAGTTACCATGATTCGGGCGGCTATTTTACAAGTCGAGAAGGATCAGCAAGTGGAACTGGCAGATGACCAGATTCTTGAAATTATTGCCAAACAGCTCAAACAACGTCGGGATGGCCTGGCTGAGTTTGAGAAAGCTCAAAGAGACGATTTAATCCAGCAGGCTCGCGAAGAAATAGTAATTATCGAGAGCTACCTTCCTACACAATTAACACTTGATGAAATCAAAGTAATTGTGGCTGAAACAATAACAGAAACCGGTGCTGTTGATGCCAAAGACATGGGAAAAATAATGAGTGCCCTGATGCCGAAGGTTAAAGGTCGGGCGGATGGTAAGCTTGTGAATCAAGTGGTCAGAGAAAGTCTGGCATAACAAAAAAATTAATACTACACATATAAAGAGGTTTGTCCCTGGGGCAGACTTCTTTTTTGTTTAATAAATTTTTTGGTAAAATTTGAAACAGTTATCAATTGTTAAACGGCGGGAGGCGCTACAAGGTATTTTAAGATTGCGGTGATATAATCCAACCAGTAAATAACAAAATGGGAGGATTAAATGGATAATCATATCAACCTTGAAATTGGACTGAGTCAAGTCCAGGTTGAAGAAAGGATCGCCGCCGGAAAGGTTAATATCCAGCCCCAATCCAAAACAAAAACCATTGGTAGAATTGTCAGGGATAATAGTTTAACCTTGTTTAACATGCTTAACATCATCCTGGCATTAATGGTTATTTTTGTACAGTCATTTCAAAACCTTCTATTTATTAATATTGTCATAATAAACACATTGATTGGTATCATTCAGGAAATTAAGGCAAAAAAAACCATTGATCGGCTCTCGTTGATTTCACAACCCCATGTGACGGTGATCAGGGATGGCAACCGCCAGGAAATTGTTTTTGAAAAAATCGTCCTGGACGATATTCTGATCCTCAAGGCTGGCAAACAGGTGCCATCCGATTCCCGGGTGGTCAAAGGTGAGCTGGAAGTCAATGAATCGTTGCTGACAGGTGAGTCGGATTCGATTATGAAATATGAGGGCGATTCGCTGCTGTCCGGCAGTTTTGTGGTTTCCGGGGAAGCCAGCGTTTTGGTGACTCAGGTTGGTCTGGAAAACTATGCCTCAAAACTGGTTGACGCTGTCAAGGTGGCAAAAAAACCGAACTCTGAAATTATGAAAGCATTGGGCTTTATTATGAAAAGCATCAGCATCGTGATTGTTCCCATTGGTCTGCTGCTTCTCTATAAGCAGTTGATCGTCCAGGCGCTGCCGCTTCAGGCTGGTGTGACCCAGACGGTGGCGGCATTGATTGGGATGATTCCGGAAGGGTTGGTACTCTTAACCAGTGTCGCACTGGCTGTTGGGGTAATCCGGTTGGGACAGCATCAGACGCTGGTTCAGGAGCTTTATTGCATTGAGACGCTGGCCCGGGTCGATATGCTTTGTCTGGACAAAACCGGGACCATCACCGAAGGCAATATGGAAGTATTGTCAATGGAAACCCTTTGTCATGACAAAAATCCGGTTCAGGCGATCCGGGCTTTGATTGCCAATTTAAAAGATGACAATGCTACCTATCGGGCTCTCAGTGAAAGTTGCAAGGGCGAGGCGCCCAAATGGCAGTGTGACCGGGTGGTTCCTTTTTCCTCAGAGCGAAAATGGAGTGGTGCTTTTTTCAGCGACCAGGGCACTTTTGTGATCGGGGCACCGGAATTCATTTTAAAAGAGCGTTATCCGGAAATTCAGGATAAGGTTGAAGGCTATGCCAGTGAAGGCAATCGGGTTTTAATGTTGGGCTATGCTTCGGAACCGTTTAAAGAGGATGGGAGCTTGCCGGATCATATCAAAACGGTGGCACTGCTGCCGATGGGCGATAAAATTCGTCAGGAAGCCAAGAAGACCCTGGAGTTTTTCAGAAATCAGGGAGTCACAATCAAGGTTATTTCCGGAGATAATCCAGTAACGGTGTCTCAGGTTGCCCATCGGGCAGGTTTGCTGGATTGGGATAATTTTGTGGATGCGGCTACCCTCACCACCGAGGAGGATGTTCGTAAGTCTGCGCTGGACTATTCGGTTTTTGGTCGGGTAACCCCGGGGCAGAAACGACTATTGATTGAATCGCTTAAAAATCAAGGTCACACCGTGGCGATGACTGGAGATGGGGTCAATGATGTATTGGCTTTAAGAGAAGCGGACTGTAGCATTGCCATGGCCGAAGGCAGCGATGCGGTGCGCCAGGTTTCTCAGTTGGTCTTATTGGACTCCAACTTTGCCAATTTTACCCGGGTCTTGATGGAAGGGCGTCGGGTTATTAACAATATTACCCGGGCGGCCTCGCTATTTTTGGTGAAAACCATGTTTTCGTTATTGCTGGCTGTGATTGTGATCATTGCCAATGAGGCCTATCCTTTTGTACCGATTCAACTGACTTTGATCAGTGCGTTGACAATTGGGGCACCCTCGGTTTTTCTGGCCCTGGAGCCCAATAAGAACCGGATTACCGGCAATTTTCTCGAAAAGGTGCTCAAAAAATCCTTGCCGGGGGCGCTGACGGTGGTGTTTAATGTGGTGACGATCATGATCGTCGGCGCTTACCTGTCTCTCGATCATCAGCAAATTTCTACGCTGGCGGTTATTTCCACCGGTTTGATTGGCTTAGTGATTCTTTTTCGGGTCTGCCAGCCACTTGATAATAAGCGCTGGGCCTTATTCTTTGCGATGACGGTTTCATTTTTATGCTGTGTGCTGTTCTTGGAAGATTTGTTTTTCCTGACTCCAATCCAGGATTTTCTGCCAGCGATGTTTATCGTGTTGGGTATTACAACCTTGGATATCTATCCCTTGATCAGAATTTTTGGCTGGGGGGTTAATCGGGTTGAGGGTTATCTGAACCGCCGAGAAAAAGAACCAACCACTGCCAAGGCAACCGTATTGGAAAAATAGATACGGATCAAGCTTTTTCACAAAAGAATCAAAAAAACGATTCTTTTGTGAAAAAAAGACTTGCATTAGGGTTTGTGATCGTGCTATAATAAGCAAGTCGTCAAAGATAAATCGTATCGAAAAGCATAAAGATAAAAAAATCCTTGACATCAGACACGAAAACATTTATAATAGTCAAGTATTGTATCGAGGTGTAGCGCAGTTTGGTAGCGCACATGGTTTGGGACCATGGGGCCGGAGGTTCGAATCCTCTCACCTCGACCATTTTTTTTAGAAATTACTTGGGGGCCTTTAGCTCAGTTGGTTAGAGCAACCGGCTCATAACCGGTAGGTCCGGGGTTCGAGCCCCTGAAGGCCCACCATATTTTTTTGCCAAGTTTTATATATGCCCAGATAGCTCAGTCGGTATAAGCAGAGAACCAAAAATGTGCGAATGTAATGAGCAGACATTTTTGTGTGAATCGCTTAGTCAGGCAGACAAGTTGGTTGCCGAAACGGTTGAAGACGATAAGAAAGAAAATTATATATGCCCAGATAGCTCAGTCGGTAGAGCAGGGGACTGAAAATCCCCGTGTCGGTGGTTCGATTCCGCCTCTGGGCACCACCACTTATAAAGATGACAGCGTAAGCTGTTTTTTTTATTTTTTGGATTATTGCCAGGTTTTGGTGGTACAGTATCAATAAATAATCGGTTTGTCGGTTTTTTTCAGATCTTCATGGTTTGTTCACGAGAAGTACACATTATAGATATATAATTGTTACAAATACTGAAGAGGTGGGGAAATGAAAAGAAGAAAAAATGCCATCAGGCGGAAAAGAAGAAGAACAATGATCGGGCTGGTGATCATGGCAATGGGTGTCGTGTCTATCGGTGTCATGGCAAATTCAGATGCCGTTGCGACCAGTGCTTCGAGTATTTTTGATGCGAAACCGGAAAGTAATACTGCTAAAAGTGGAGGCAATATAAAAATTAGAGAAAGTGATGAAATAATCGATAGTGCCATGCTAAAACCGATCAATGACTATTTTGAAACCTATTTCCGTGCCATGGCCAATCTGGAAACGGAGGACCTTACCGGGATTTTTGTTGATCCCACCGGTGAAAATGCCTGGGTCAATCAGAGCGCCATGGACTATCTGATCCAACTGCGACAAAGCCAGAGTAATGATTTGAAAATGAGTGACTATCAATGTGGCTTGACTGTGACAAGCGTTGACACCAATTCGGATGCGATCGAAGTGGTTCTGTTAGAAGACCATACCGTTAACTTTGCCTTTATCCCCGATGTGGAGTCTTCCAGTTCCGGGATTACCCACACCTTTTATCTCACGGAAACCGCTGATGGTTATGCCATCACTGAACATTATAAAGATGAGGACAGCTTTTTGATGCTGGAAGAAGCAATTGAAGGCAGTTATGACGATCCTGAGGTGGTGGCAGATGAACTGCTTAGTGATGCGCTGGCAGTTATCGAAGCGTTGGTCGAGGAAAAGGATGGTTTTAATTCAGGGGCATGGGAAAGCGAGACTGTAACGGTTGATCATGACTATGACACTGAGGCAGCACTGGATTACGCCATGACCTGGGTTGACGCCATTGAAGTCGAGCGAAATGATGAGTATGGCAGTTATGATCGTTACGGCGGTAACTGCAATAACTATATTTCGCAGTGTCTTTTTGCTGGTGGAATCCCCATGGACAGCGACGGTGACAACAAATGGAAATGGTACGGCGAAGAAGTGGATCTGGATGAAGTGGACTGGGGTCGGAGCCCTGCCTGGACCGGGGTCGAGGAATTTTACACCTATGCCAGCGAAAATGATGGCTATGGACTGGTGGCGCTTGTTGACGAAAACGTCTATTCGGGATCAATTGGCGATATTTTACAATATGGACAAAATGGCGACTGGCTCCATTCGGTTATCATTACGGATGTAATTACGGACAGCGATGGAAAAATGGCAGATTATCTCATTAATTCGAATACCACGGATCGAATCAATTATCCAGCCAGTGCCTATGGTTATTCAGAATTGAGGCTGATTAAAATTTTAGGCTGGAACGATGGCCAATAGTTGCAGCAGCATTTAGTGTCATACCTTTTCTCCTGATTTATAAACGAATACCATAGCGAATAAAAAACGTTTTGACTTACAAAATACTTGTAAAATATAAAACCATATGGTATCATAAATGTAAATAAATTGTAACAGGAGGAGAGGCATGGAAAAAACTCAGAATTTTTTTGAAAAAGTCCGAGCAAGAATTAAAAAATACCGATTTAATTGGTCGACCAAGCAAGTTGAACATGATGAATTCGTAGAGATTGAACATGTCAATCACGAGGAAACGTTGAACAAAGACAAAAGGCGGCTGTTTAAAATGCGGGGCTCCGCAGTGGTGGTCTGTACTTTTTTAGTATTAGTGGGAGCCGGAGCAGTTGATGCCCAAACCCGGGCCTACGAGGTGATTTACAAAGGTACCAGTATTGGCTATGTTGATAGTCTGGAAGTGCTGGAAGCAGCAGTCAGCGAAACCAGTGCGGATAAAAGTGGACGAAGAAACCGGGAAGGTAGCGATTATGAAATTCGAACAGCCCGATCAACGGATTTTTTAACAACAGAAGAAGTAACCCAAGTCATAACTGCCATCAGAACCGAGGAAAAGAATAATGAGCCAGAGGTTTTGGTTGCCCGAGTTGACAATCCGGAACCAGCTGCAGCTTCTCCGGAAACATCCATAACAGATAACGAAACGCTTCAAACCGCTTCGGTTGAGGCTGCTAAAGACGAACCAGTCCTTGAACCGGAGATTACAACTGCCAATACGGCTGCGAGTCATACTTCGGAGACTCCGGTAAATCCAACAGAAGAAGTCCCGGCGGTCGTGACAGAGGTGCCGGTTGAAAATGTACCCGTTATCGAAGAACCGATGACTGAGGTTGTTGCCGAGGATATTCAGCCGGAGACACCTCCGGCAGATGAAGTACCGGCGGTGGATACGCCTGTGTTAGAAGAGCTGGCTAATGAAGCGCCAGCGGAGGAAAACAACACGACCGCATCACCGGTTACTGAAATTCCGGAAGAACCGGTTGCTGAGGTACCAGTGGTTGAAGCTCCAGCTGCTGAAACCCCAGCGGAAGAACCAGCCAATGAGACACCTCAGGCTCAGTTTATGCTTCCGGCCAGTGGCCGGGTAGGAGAAATTCTCCGCGACTACGATGGCGGCTACTACAGCAACCATTATCGAGCGGCTGCGGTTGATATCTTAAACAGCGAAGGAACTGCCATTTATGCAGCGGCCTCAGGAACGGTCACCTTGTCCAGCTGGTATGGTGGTTATGGCAAGTGTGTGATCATTGATCATGGTAACGGCTATTCAACCCTTTATGGACACTTCAGTTCGGTGGATGTCGTAGAAGGTCAGGCGGTTACCCAGGGTCAGCGTATTGGTGGAATGGGATCGACCGGATCGTCCACTGCCAATCATGTCCACTTTGAAGTACGGGTCAACGATGAGGCCCAGCCGATTGGCAATTACTTCAATATCAGTACCGGCGACTATGTTTAAACCATGAGACACCGAAATGACGGTGTCTTTTTTTACCAAAAATCTTGCAGAATTTATTAGAATATGGTATCATTATGTAACAAAAACGTAACGAATAACTACAAGAGGTAAATAAATGGACGAGACTGTAAAGATTGAAAGAGAAAAACGACGAATACAACGAAAAAGAAAGCGGCAGCGCAGTAGTATTGTCACCATTATGATACTATTTATATTAGCATCAGTGGGGGTTGTCAGCGCTCAAACCCAGGGATATGAAGTTTTTTATCATGGCGAAAGTCTTGGTTATGTGCAGAATTCGGGTGTTTTTAAATCGGCAGTTGACCGAATTGAAACCAACCTCAGGGAATGTTACAATTACGATAATATCCATTTGGGCAATGGTTTTGAACTGCTCCCGGCACGGGTTGAGAATCCCATGGATTTAGATACCTGTGTTAATGTCTTAAACAGCAAAGGCATTGCGCTTTATGTAGACGGCGCAGCTGTTTTAGTCGATGGCGAAAAAATAGGGACGATGACATCATTGACTGATGCAGAAAGTGTCATTGCGGCATATAAGAATTTAAGTAACAACAAAAATACCAGTGGGATAACATGTGTGGAAGTTACGGTTCCGCTATCGGAAACAAAGGATTTTGCAACGATGTTAACAGCCTTAAAAGTCCATTTAAAATAAAATCGACCAAACACCAGCTGTGGCTGGTGTTTTTTTGCAGGAGGAGTGCGATGGGTGAAATAAGTCGGGAAAAAGCAATGGATCTGGCGGTAAAATATCTGTCTTTTAAGTCACGAACCAGCAGTGAAATGGTTGGCTACCTGAAGAAAAAGAACGTCCCGGATACAATTATTTCTGAGGTGATGCAAAAGCTGGATGAATACCATTATATTGATGATGCAGTATATCTGAAAAATTATCTGGAGAACAATCGACAGCTGAATTGCTATGGTTCCCGGCGACTGCTTCAGGATCTCAAAAAGCGCGGCCTTGGCGATGATTTACTGCTTTCACTGGTTGATCTTTTTCCCAGAGAAGTGGAAATGCTCTGTTGTGAGATGGTGGCAAAAAAAAGCTTGGTGCTATTAAAGGGTCAAACGCCATTCCAACAAAAAAAAAAAGTGTACGAAAAACTGGGGCGGATGGGTTACCCCACCGAAATGGTTCTGGAAGTGATCAAAAACCTGGAATTAACTGACGAATCCATGGAATTATCGGAAGATGACTTGGTTCGGGAAGAAAAAAAGCAGCAAGAAAAGCTGGATCGGGACTTTCAAAAATATCTGCGTATTCAGCGCCAAAAAGGGCTGGCAGGAAAAGTCTTGATTTATCAGATCAAAAAGAGTTTAATGGGTCGGGGTTATCCCTATGAGTTGATCAATGAAAAGATCGAAGCGATGCAAGAAGAGCTGCTGGACGAATAAAAAATCGGGAGATCAATAATCGCCCGATTTTTTATAGATATCCGATGGACCAAACAGTGTTATCGGAAATGTCGTTAATTTTTACAGCTATAATCCCAAACGTTTTATCAGATAAGGGATGGCCCGCTCAAAGCATACGCCATAACGTTTTTCCTGCTGGAGTTCCACCGTTTTGAGAATGCACTCCCGGGTGTAATCCACAGCGATCTGGGTGGCTTCCTGTAAATTAAAGTCGCTAAGCAGCCCGGCCAGTAACGTACTTCCAAAAATATCCCCGGTACCATGGAAATAATCAGCTACCCGATCATTAAAGACGTAGTCAAACGTACGGGATTTGGCATCAAAGGTAGCCGCTCCCAGTTTGGTGGGGTCAAATGAAATACCGGTGACCACCACTTTTTTGGAACCCAGTTGGGACAGTCGGAGTAATAAGCCTTCGATATAGTTTTGATCGTAATCTTCGCCAATATAAGGTTCATCCAACAGCAAGGCAGCTTCGGTGAGGTTGGGAACGATGATGTCCGCTTTGGCGCAAAGGGTGGTCATCCCCTTGGCCATTTCGGGCGTATAAATCGAATACAGCTCGCCGTGATCGGCCATTACCGGATCCACCAGAATCAGGTTTGTTTCTGTACGGAAGCGATCAAAGAGACTGGCAACCAAATCGATTTGTTCGAAGGAGCCTAAAAAACCGCTATACAATGCATCAAATTCCAGCTTAAGCGATTGCCAGTGATCAGAAATTGGACGGATGTCGGAGGTTAAATCCCGATAGGTAAAATCCTCGAAACCACCAGTGTGGGTGGACAAAACGGCGGTGGGCAAGACGCTGGTGTCAAATCCAGCGGCGGAGATAATCGGCAGCGCAACAGTCAGAGAACATCTGCCGACACAGGATATATCATGGATAGCGGCAACCCGCTTTTGTTTATTTTGCATTTGAATCTCCTTGTTTAAATTAATCCCATTATATGCTAAAATTGAACCTGTGGAAAGTCTCAGTTAATTAAAAAACCATGGATTCAGATTAGGAGGAGCAATGCTTACCATACCATTCAAAAATAAAGGTTCCTTTTTGTATGCAGAAATTTATGAATTTATCAAGCAGGAAATAACGGACGGCAATTTGAAATATGGGGAGAAGCTTCCATCCAAGCGAAGTCTGGCCAGTCATCTGGCAGTCAGCGTGAATACGGTGGATACAGCCTATAGTCAGTTGGTGGCGGAAGGCTACCTGGAAGCCATTCCCAAAAGAGGTTATTTTGTTTGTCAGATCGCAACCTATCTAATGAAGGATACGAATCGCATTCAGGATAAACGATCTACACTAAAAAAAACAGAAGCGGTTACAATTGATTTTTCTCCCAATGCCATCGATCAGCGGATTTTCCCCTATGAAGCCTTTCGGAAAATATTCAAATCGACTTTTAATGAGGATGACAACAACTTATTAAACAAACCCGATATTCAGGGGGAACTGGAGCTGAGAAAGGCTCTGGTGGATTTGCTCTATCACTCCCGAGGGGTGCGCTGCCATGAGGAGCAAATCATCATTGGGTCAGGAACCGATCATCTCCTGCAGATTTTAGGGCTGTTGTGGGGCCGAAATAAACCGGTGATATTGGAGAATCCGGTTTACCTAAAAGCCTATCATATTTTTGAAAAAATGGGTAATCCGGTTATTTCCATCGATATCGATGAAAAGGGGATTCAAATTGAACCGCTGAAAAATTATTCGAATGTCGCAATTTATGTGACGCCTTCCCACCAATTTCCTCTGGGGATGAGTATGCCGATCGATCGTCGCATCCGACTGTTGAATTTTGCCAATCAGGAAGAAGGAAACTATATAATCGAGGATGATTACGACAGCGAATTCCGCTATAATGAAAAGCCGTTACCGTCGCTCCAGAGTATTGACAATAGTGGCCGGGTTATATATATGGGCACCTTTTCAAAATCGATCGCTCCGTCATTCCGGATCAGCTATATGGTATTACCCGAAGAATTGCTAAGGGCCTATCAGGAGACGGCGGAGGCTATCAGCTCGCCGGTTTCCAGTTTGGAGCAAAAAATGATTGCAGCCTTTATTGCCAGTGGATTTTTTGAAAAACACGTGAATAAAATGCGGAAAGTCTATAAGGGAAAACGGATTGTTTTGATGAATGCGTTAAAAAACCTGGGAAGTCGGGTCAAAATTACTGGGGAAAATGCCGGTCATCACCTATTGGTACAGCTTGACAATGGTCTTACGGAAGAAGAAATGTATCACCGGGCTCTGGCCCGGGGGATCCGGGTTTATCCAGTATCCCCCTATTTTATCCACGGTTTGCCGGAGCATTATAAAAGCATGGTTTTGCTGGGATACGGTTCACTCACCGATGAACAGATTCACAACGGGATTGGGATTTTAAAAAAAGCATGGGATTTGTAATGATTATGTTGTGCAAAGAGTAAATAAGCTAAATATTTACTCTTTTTTTTATTTTCCAAGAGTGGTAATATCGAGTAAAAAGAGATAGGGGATAAAAATGGGAAGTAAATGCAAAGCAAATGGCAAGCCGATGTGTCACAGACAATATGATCTTAACGGTTTTACACTGATGGAAATGATCGTTGTGATTGCAATATTAGGGGCATTGGCGGCTTTAGCTATTCCACGGTTTACCGGTGTTCTCGCAAATTCTCAGGAAAAGACAGATCAGGCGAATATCCGCATAGTTGAAAGCGCCGTTGAGCTCTATCAGGCTGAAAAAGGGGAGCTACCAACGGGGGTGGATACCTTTAATGAACTGGTTACAGAATTACATCGTGTTGGCTATCTAAAAAATGCCGAACTTAAACCGGTGAGTAAGGGGAAGAGTTTTAGTTATGATGCCACATCAGAAGTGATCAGTTTAGTAGCCAGTCCAGGCAATTAACAGTTCATTATGGAAACGACTACATCAGCCCAATTAAGGGAGAAAAATAAGTGTTTTCGGGGAAACGCTGGTTACACGTTGATGGAACTATTGGTATCCCTCGCAGTTTTATCACTGTTGACAGCTGCTTTGTATGGCAACGGCTTTGCCAGCCGAAGTTCGTTTAACCAAGACGCATATGAAGCAGAGTGTGATCGTATTCTATACGCACTGCTTCAGTATCAGAATGAGGCAATAATGGATGGATACCAGCGGCAGGTGCGGTTTCTAGGTACGGGGATGCAGGTTATCTGGACCAAAAACGGAGTGAGTCATCGGGATTTTATTGCTGTGGAAACTTTGACTTTCACAGGAGACTATACCGGTGCTGCAGTATTAAGGCTTTACGAACATGGAACCGTATCCCAGGGTGGGACGGTCTATCTTAATGGCACCAATGGTGTGGTCAGAAAAATCGTCGTCCAGGTAGGAAATGGAAGGATCTATTTAGATGAACCATAAGCATATCACGGGTATTTGGCAGCTAATCAAACCACCAGGCGGATATACGCTCATGGAAGCCATTATCGCCATAGCGGTATGCGGATTTGGTTTGGCAATGATTCTGGGGTTATATGGAATGGTCATAAAAACGGAAATAGTATCAAAAGCTATTTTTTCACAATCGGTTGAAATAAATAGCATCGCTGATGAGATTGGTCTCGGCCTAAAAGACGGATCAACAGAAAATCTGTGGGAAGACGTTGAAGTTATATTAGAAAGTAAATACCCGGACTACGAGCTGGCAGGATTAAGAAAAGACAGTCAAGCCAGTTTGTATCATCTCGAGATTATTCATAAAGGCAAAAACAGCATGGATAAGCTGTTTCATATTAAGGTTTTCTGGAGTCAGCATGAGTAACCATAAATCTGAAAATGATCAGGGATTCAGCCTGATTGAAGTACTGACGGCGTTGATGGTAATTTCCCTGGTTCTTGGGATGCTGTTATCCGGATTGATCTACATCAATACAATCAGTAATCAGGCAAAAATCAATCAGGAATTGTATTATAATGAACGCTACATTGCCCTGTATTTTCAAAAACAGGTGCTGAAATCAGAAAAAATCTATGTTAAAAACAATCGGATCTATCTTCAGGATCTGGAAAGCCCGGATCTTTATTACAATTATTATCTCTACAGCAACGGATTTTTAAGACGCTATAAGGTTTTCAAAAATGGTTTAACCCCAATCGGGTCTGGCGGTAATAGTCAATTTTTGGATCACATTCAGTCATTTTCACTGTCACTCGGGTCCAATCAGGAAATTATTATCCGATACAGTCTGGCCATTGAGGGTGCTGTATATTATCGGGAAACAGTCATTTCCCATGGAAGAGTGGTGGAGTTAGTATGATCATAACAAATAAGAATGGTTTTGTCTTGCCGTTGGTGTTGGTGGTCGTGGCTCTCATGGCAGCGGGCGCAGGTTATGCATTAACCCGGGGAATGGCCGAACTTCAGGCAAATGTCCATAATCAGGATTATCAAATGTCGATTTTGACCGGGAAAAATGCGTTGGCGATTTTACAGGCTGAATTGGAAAAAGATATCAATTATTCGGGAACAAACGGGAAGCAAACCGATGAAAATGGCGGATTTTATGAAATTCGTGTTTTTAAAACAGCAGATCATCTGCGCTATGTGGAGGTCAAAAGTGAATATCGTGATTATCAAAAAAGCTTTAGTGGTGCAATCGAATTGCAGCCCGATCTGACGGCGAGACCGGGAGGTCAGATTATAAAGTTTAACTGGAAGATGTTAGGGGGTGTTTAGTCCTTTGAAAAAGAGCAAGCGACTTTGGGTCATTGATTGGGGAGAAGCGTTGATTAAAATTGTTTTAGGTGAAGTCAATGATTCGGGATCGGTCCGAATTATCGATTTTCGCATTGAAAAAAATCCGAAACAGATTTGGCCTGAAACAAATCCTGAAACGAAGCGGGCAACCAGTAAGCTTTTACGGTTATTATTTAAAGGCTATCAACGTACGGATGAGGTAATGTTGTTAATTAATCAAGCTGAGATGATGGTAGCAACTTTTACCTTTCCAATGATGTCACTTGCAGATTTGGAAGACGCAATTTACTGGCAGATGCAATTGCTTACTTCCGAAGACCTGGATCATTGGCGGATTGATTTTGTCGCTCGGGTTCAGAACCAATGGTTTGAATGCCTGGGGATGGATGAACAGACATTAGATGTAGTGGGCGTTGCGATAAAAAAAGCGCAACTGACCAGATATACGCGGTTTTTTAAAAAAAATGGTCGGAGCTTAAATGCCATCGTTCCGCAATTTTATACATTTGATTCACTGCTGATTGAACAGGACGATCAATCAACTTTGATTATTGATATTGGTAACAGAAGCACCCGGCTTTTCCATTACAAAGGAAACGTCCTTAGTGAGAACAATCAGATCGAATTGGAAAGCGGTTGGGATGGGGTCGTTTATTTGCAGCAAATAATAAAAGCGGTCGAGCAGATCTTTATATCCCCGCTGGGTTGCGAAAAAGTCGGTCGGGATGGAACTATTTATTTGATGGGAGGCGAGAGTCTGCATCCTGGGGTTCGGGAATACCTGTCAAAATCAATGGGAACGGACGTGCAGTCGATCGATGAACTGCTGGAGGCGAACCAGAGCCTGTTTTTTACCAAACAAATTTCCCGGGCGCAATTATGTTTAATTACACCATGCGTATGCGGTTTGATGAAATATGCGCAGATCAGAGGAGGAAAAAATTGATTTGAAGCATGAAATGAATTTGTTACCAGTGAATCCAGTTAAAAAGAAGCGGTCCGATAAAACAATATCAAAAGGTGTAATGCTTTTTAGCGGAGCACTGTTGGGTGTTTTGATAATTTATGGGTTTTTAACGTTTCTTGAGGAATCCTGTCAGACTGAGATCAGGCAACTGGAAATGTTAATTGAGAATAAAGCAGAGTATCAGGTTATTTATACCAATCTTAACCAGCAAAAAGCGATATTGGAACATCGACAATTGCTTTTAGAAACGATCAGCAGTGGAAAGGCGTTGCCACATCTAACGATGTTAGAAATTAACAAAGTGCTGCCCGCCGGGATGCTTTTGTCGAATTACGACTATCAGGAGGGACGGTTGATTATTTCAGGAGAAACCAAAAAGAAAGAGGAGATTTTTGAGTTTAAAGAAAAACTTGCGAATTTGGCGGTTTTTGAAATGATTAATATGGTAAGTACCACTCGAAAAAATGATGTTTCGACTGATAAAATCACGATGGAAGAAACATGGGAATTTACACTCGACATTCAAATAGCTGAGGTATAAACGGTGAAAAGCAAAAAGGCAAGGAAATCCGGTGAAAACAACTCAGGAACGAGAACAACTCGCCAGACAAACCTAAAAATTCAAAAAGGCATAATTGCTGGAGCAGTGATCATAATACTGATGGCTTTAATGGTGATCCCTAAATATGAAAGTTATTGCGCAAAGAGGCTGATTTTAGCAGAAAAAGAACGTTATAATATGGAACTGCCTGACGAAATGTCTGAAGAGCAGTATTTAAAGGAGCTGGAAGTGATCAGTCAACAATTGGACGATAATCGGAACAGTTTGCCAGAAAGGTTGGATACGGTCAGTTTGTATGAAAACATTGGCAGGATGGCTGAAGTGGCGAAGGTGGGGGTACTATCTGTGGAGTTTGGAGCAGCGGATGTCCAAATTGATGAAAGTCTGGGGATGCAGATTAACCAGAATTTTCAAAACAGTGAGGAAAAGACGATTATCGGGCCTGATGGAAAGATTTTAACGAGATGCGAATATGTTGTGGTATGTACCGGAAATGATGATACCTTTATTGAGTTTCTCAATGAACTGAATCGATGTGTACCGGTGATTCGGGTTATTAGTTATGAAATAGAAGCAGAAGCGATGGGTGAAAAACGGCTGCGAATGCGACTGGAAAGTTTCGGAATTCTGGCCGATAACCGGGATAATCAAGTGACTGTGACGGGGGATCAATTGGACGAAGCGATTAAGTAAGGCCTAAAAAACAGCAGGCATTTTTGTTTATCGCAAAAAATAAAAACGATACAGTCGATGAGAGGGGTAGTAAGATGAACGAGATAAAAACGAAGCGAATCATTGGAACGCTTTCAGGTATTGGTATTGGGGCAATTGGTATATATATGATCAGTCACCCAAGAACCTCGGTGGAACAACTGGTTGTATTGTTGATGGCGGCGTTGGTGATTTTTGCTTTGATTAATCTTGTCTCGGTCTTTTTTAAATCCCACGGTGGCAGCAAACGAATGACTGTAATCGGGGCATTGGTCAATTTAGGTTTTGCGGTGGCCTTGTTTTATTTCCGGCTGACTGTAGCTGAACTGATTCCGTATGTATTCGCAATTTATGTGGTGATTAATAGTATTGCCAAATTAATTTCCGCAGTAACCTATTGGCGGGATGGGGTGCCTAATTTCGGCTTTTACTTTATCAGTGGGGTGCTTAATTTTATTTTTGGTATTTATCTGCTTATCAACAGTTATTTTCAGACAGCTTACAGCGTGTGCACATGGTGTAAAGGGTAATATTTTCTGCTTATCAACAGTTATTTTCAGACAGCGAGCTTTGCCATTGTATCGGGACTCTATCTGGTCTGGTATGGGGTGACGTTACTGTTCGATGCTTTTAATGATTGGGAGACGCAGGAACAGATGAGCAAGACGGCAAAGCGGATGCAGCGAAAAATGCGGATTGCGCTGCCATCATTATTGGGAATATTTGTACCGATGGGGCTGATTAGAAAATATGATGCAAAGGTCGCTTCTGAAGATGCCAACGCTTATATATTATCCCAGGAAGTTTTGGTACCGGAAAAAGCGGGAATTAATCCTATGAATGTGGAAATTCTGGTGCACTTATCCAAAAAATTTATGGAAGCGTTTGGGCATGTTGATCTGATTTTTGGAAATGAAGCCCTGTCTTACGGGAATTTTGACGGACACTCCTACCGTCTGGGCGGAGCCATGAGTGACGGGGTGCTTTTTATCTGTGATAAGGATCGCTATTTGCGAGAATCCGTTATTCATGATGGGAAAGTGCTGATCTCGTTTAAAGTTGCTTTTGATGATGATGAGCTGGCGATCATTAAGGAGAATTATCGCCGCTTTCAGGAAAATATGTTTGAATGGTTTTGTGACACCCAATTGGCAGAGCAGGGAATGCTGGCACCAGGGGATTACACGGGTGTGGAAGATGTTATCTACAAAGGTACCGGGGCGCGGTTTTATAAATTTAAGAAGGGGCCGCTAAAGACCTATTTCGCGCTGAATACCAATTGCGTCAAGGTGGCGGATTCACTGTTTGAGAATACCGGTTTTGAAAAGCCGGCGACCGGTAACATTGTTACGCCGGGAGCCTATTATCAATTTCTGATGGGGGCACTGGAACGACCGGGGACTAAAATTTATGAGAAAAAGATATATTCTCGGGAAACCTTTGGCAATGCGGAAGAAATTGCCCGCCAGGAAGAATTATAAGGCGGATCACTTTATAAAAATTCAGCCACTTGTTTGCTAAAACAAGTGGCTGGTAGTATTACTGACGATTGATAACTTCAGTCAGACTGGACTTGATGGTTACAAACAGGCGATGAAGATTGTTAATCTCCTCAGCTGAGAATTCAGCCAGTGACTGATTAAAGGGCTCGAACAGTTTGGCATTGGTGGATTCGAGTTGACTAAAAATAAATTGACCATTCGGGGTCAGGGTAAAGACCACCTCCCGAACGTTAAGCGGCGATTTTTCTTTTTCGATCAATTCTTTTTCAAGCAGTTTGGAGGTGCACTTTGAAATGGCACTTTTTGAAATCCCCAGTTTATTTGCCAATTGGGTCAGGTTGATACCAGAAAATTGTCCAATCATATCCAGGGCTTTCAGTTCGGAAGGATATAGAGAATAGGTTGATTCATCGATTGTAAAGGTTTGGGGCAAAATAAGAATATTCTGGTAAAGCACCGCAGAATCGATCATCAGTTGCTTGACTGCGGCAAGATCAGCAATAGAATCCGGAGAAACGGGATTTGACAGGTTGAGTTTCTCTTTTTTGGGAACGGTACCTGCTTTTTTTTCTTCAGCTACACTTTTCTTCTTGGACTCTTTCTTCGAATCTTTTACTTCTTTGCTTTCCGGTTTCTTGCTTTTTTTCTCTTTTTTCAAAATGACACTCCTTTCAATACAAAATGGTTTCAAGGCACATGCAAACTTAAAAATAGCGAGCAAAAATTGCTTTTTATGCAGTTTCATCTAATATTTTTGTAACGTGTAGGCGAACAGATCATAAAATTGTCTACTGTACAGTATGGAAATTGTATTCTACGAAACTGGATACAATGCTGATGGCGATTTCGCAATTACCTGCAAACGACTTTATTAACAGGGTGAAGAATCTGGTTCACCCTGGTTACAGTATAATAATACCGAATTTAAAGCTTGAGTGCAATAAAAACATGGCTCGGTCAGTAGATTTATTCAACTTTTTTAGATTGCTTTTTATGTGTTTTTTAGTTAAAATATTAGCGTGGCTAGGACTGTTTATCTTAACAGACCTAAACCAGATTAGAAAATAGGAGGAAGAGAATGAAAAAAAGATTGGGAGTATTGATGCTTGCACTGGTTTTAGTGGTTGTAAGCGTTGCTGGATGCAGTTCGGGATCGACATCCAAAAAAGATGAGGTTACCAAGGTTGGTTTTATTTATGTCGGACCGGCTGATGATGGCGGCTGGTCACAGGCGCATGACAATGGCCGGGCAAAAATGGTTGAAAACATGGGTGGTAAGGTTGAAACCATCGTTAAAGAAAATGTACCTGAAGAAAAAAGTGCCGTTGTTTCGACGATCAGAGATATGGTTGACCAGGGATGTACCATTATTTTTGGAACCAGCTATGGATTCATGGACGGAATGGTTGAAGCTGCTAAAGAATTCCCGGATGTTAAATTTGAGCATTGTTCAGGTTATATGACAGCTGACAATTTAGGAACTTACTTTGGAAAAATTGAAGAACCCCGATACCTTTCAGGTATTGTTGCCGGTTTAACAACCAAAACAAATAAAATTGCTTATGTTGCGGCGATGCCGATTCCCGAAGTTATTCGTGGTATCAACGCCTTTGCTTTAGGTGTAAAATCGGTTAATCCAGCGGCAACCGTTAATGTTTCCTGGACCAACACCTGGTATGATCCAACGGTTGAAAAAGCTGCAGCTGAAGCGCTGATTCAACAAGGTTGCGACGTAACTGCGCAGCACCAGGATTCAACAGCAACCATGGAAGCAGCTAAAGAAGCTGGCAAATTATCGATTGGTTACGATTTAAGTGCAGCGACAACCATGCCGGAAGTCTACATGACGGCACCACTTTGGGATTTCAGTGGTCACTATACTGATTCGGTTCAGTCAGTGATTGATGGCACCTGGAAGTCACAGCAATACTGGGGTGGTATGAATGACGGAATTGTCCTATTGGACGAACTGACCGCACTGGCACCAGGAACCGCAAAAGGTCAGGTTGAAACTGCTGAAGCAGCGATTAAATCTGGTTCGCTGGTTATCTTTGCTGGCGAGTTAAAAGATCAGACGGGCGCAGTAAAAGTACCAGCTGGTACTTCCATGACAGATGAGGCGCAGTTAAGCATGGATTGGTTTGTTGATAATGTAGTTGGCAGTTTAAAATAGTAAAAACGGTTTAACGGACAGAGCCTTTGGGCTCTGTCCGCTATTTTTAGTAAAGGTGAAAGCATGAGCAATGATTATGTCGTTAAAATGGAAAACATCACAAAGGTTTTTGGTAAAGTCAAAGCCCTGGATCATGTGGAATTTTCATTAAAAAAGGGAGAAGTACATGCTATTTTGGGAGAAAACGGAGCGGGTAAAAGTTCACTGATGAATGTTTTAAACGGTATTTATATGCCGGATGAAGGACATATCGAAGTGAAAGGGCAGCCTGTTAATATCAGTTCCCCTAAAATTGCGTTGGATCTAGGTATTGGGATGTTACCGCAGCACTATAAACTGGTGGATGTTTTTTCTGCCATGGAGAACGTGGCCGCCGGCAGTCGTAAAACAAGCCCTTTTTTAAACAAGAAAAAGATTTTAGATGAGATGGGGAAATTGATCGATCAATTGGGAATGGATATTAATCCCAATAAAAAGGTTTATGAAATGTCAGTCGCCGAGAAGCAGAGTCTGGAAATCTTTAAGGTTTTGTATCGGGGGGCCGATATTTTAATACTCGATGAGCCGACTGCGGTTTTAACTCCTCAGGAAATAAATAATCTCTTTGAGATCGTCAAAAAAATGGTGGCGACGGGTTGTTCGGTGATTATTATTACCCACAAACTGGAAGAAGTCATGGAAATCAGCGACCGAATTACCATTATGCGCAAGGGTACCACCATTCAAACGGTGAATAAGGAAGAAACCACTCCCCAGGAACTGGCGGGAATGATGGTGGGCGACGTGATGGAACTCAATGTGCCGTATGTTCCGGTGGAACGGGGCCAGAAATGCCTGGAAGTAAAAGATATTACTGCCATTGATCGCAACAAGGTTCATATTCTGGATCATGTCAGCTTTGATCTTTATGCCGGGGAAATTCTGGGGGTAGCTGGTATTGCCGGTAGTGGCCAGAAAGAATTATGCGAAGGGATCGCCGGACTCTACCATATCAAATCGGGTGAGATTATTTTTGAAGGTGAAAATATCGTCGGCAAGAATCCGGAGAAGATCAGTCAGATGGGGATTAGTCTGAGTTTTGTGCCTGAGGATCGCCTGGGGATGGGACTGGTTTCTTCGATGGATATTATTGACAATGTATTATTGAAAGACTACCGTAATAAAAAAGGGATGGGTATTTCCCGGGAGGTTTCCCGGGATAAGGCCGAGGCTCTGGTTGAGCGGCTCAATGTCTCGACACCAGCGATTGAAAACCATGCCGTCAGTTTACTTTCTGGTGGAAATATTCAAAAGGTTCTGCTGGGCCGGGAAATTGAATTAGAACCGAAACTGCTGGTGACAGCTTATGCCACCAGGGGTCTGGATGTGGGATCGTCCCAAATTATTTATGATTTGCTGAATGAACAAAAAGTAAAGATGAAACCAATCATGTATGTTGGGGAAGACCTGGACGTGCTGATGAGTCTTTGTGACCGGATAATGGTTTTATGTGAAGGTCGGGTTACCGGCATTGTCGATCCCCGAAAAACCACTAAAGAAGCCATTGGATTATTGATGTCCGGGGTAAGAAGTGAAGGAGAAGAAGAATGCTCCATATCGTAAAAAAAGATGTTCCCAACACGCGGGAAAAAATAATCGTCAGGCTTTCAGCCGTATTGGCAGCTTTGGCCGTGGCTTCGATTATTGTGCTGGTGGCTGGGGCGAATCCGATTGAATTGTATATTGGGATTATTCAGGGTTGCTTTGGCTCTTTGTACCGTTTTGCCGCTACCATTGAAAAAATGGTGCCCTTACTGGTCTTGTCTTTAGGGGTACTGGTGGCCTTTAAAATGCGTTTCTGGAATATCGGTGCGGAAGGACAGTTTCTGATGGGGGCGGTGGGAACCACCCTGGTGGTCCGGTTACTGCCGGATTTACCGTTGCCACTTATGCTTGTGCTGATGATCATTGTTTCATTTTTGTTTGGGGCCATCTGGCTGATGATTCCGGCCTTCTTTAAGGCTCGTTTTGGAACCAATGAAACCCTGTTTACGTTAATGCTCAACTACATTGCGCTGACTCTGGTAACTGCGTTGCAATATGATTTCTGGAAAGATCCGGCGGCCAACGGGATGCCGAAAATTGCCAATCTTCCGGAAAATGCCCTGCTTCCCAGTGCTGGAGGCTTCAATTTAAGTATTCTGATGGCGGTGATCATTGTGCTGACAATGTACTATTTTATGAATCGCTCTAAAATTGGCTTTGAAATAGCCGTATTGGGTGAAAGTGAAAATACTGCCCGCTACATTGGGATTAATGTCACCAGAACCATTATCATTGCCGCTCTGGTCAGTGGCGGCTTATGCGGAATGGTCGGGATGATGCAAACCACTGGTGTTAGTGGAGCCCTGTCAACTGAAATTACCGGTGGATTAGGTTTTACCGCCATTATTGTGGCATGGTTGTCGGGGTTGAAGGTTCCTTTTGTGGTAGTCAATTCCTTTGCGTTTGCAGTTCTGCTCCAGGGAGCTTCTTATATTCAGACGGCTTTCCAGATCCCCGGTTCAGTGGCTGAAATGATTCAGGCGATTATTCTATTCTTTATTCTGGGCAGTGAGTTTGTCCTGCAGTATCGATTAGTTTCTGATAAAACGAAAAGTGAGGTTGCATAAATGGAATTTGTTTTTTTCTTGGCAGCGGCGGTTAAAGCCGGAACCTGCTTGCTCTATGCAACTCTGGGAGAGATTATTTCCGAAAAAGTCGGTCACCTTAATCTGGGTGTCGAAGGGATGATGCAGATGGGCGCCGTGATTGGGTTTATTGCCGGTTTTACTTTCGGGAATCCTTATACTGCGGTGCTTTGTGCAGCCTTAGCCGGAGCCGCCGGAGCCCTGATTTATGGTTTTCTGACCATCAGTTTGAAGGCTAACCAGGTGGTTACTGGTCTTACTCTCAGTATTTTTGGGGTGGGCTTCGCTGCTTTTTTTGGTAAGAACTTTGTTGGGAAAAAAGTACCGGAAGCAATTACCACTTTTTTTGCTCCGGTTAAGCTACCGATTTTAGGAGATATCCCCTATCTTGGGCAGATATTTTTTAATCAGAGTGTCTATGTCTATTTTTCCTATTTTTTGGTAATTGCCATTTATATTTATCTCTATAAAACCAAATGGGGACTAAATACCCGGATGGTTGGGGAAAATCCGGTAGCAGCCGATGCCAGCGGTATTCCGGTAGATAAGTATAAATATTTTAACATCGCCCTTTGCGGTGCGCTCTGCGGGCTGGGGGGAGCCTTTTTATCGTTGGTTTACATCAGTATTTATCCGGTTAATGTGGTCAGTGGCCGGGGCTGGATTGCTGTGGCACTGGTTATTTTTGCAATGTGGAATCCCGGCAAGGCGATGCTGGGGGCCTACTTTTTTGGGGCTCTGGATATCGCCAGCTTCTGGCTGCAGCAATACAACCTACCAGTTTCGATTTACCTGTTTACCGCTTTACCTTACCTGGCAACGGTGTTTGTGCTGATCTTTACATCGATGCGCAAGAGCAGCAACAAAAAAGAACCGGCCTGGCTCGGTAAAAACTATTTCAAGGAAGACCGATAAGCAGAAAAGACCGTCTTATTTAGGTTTGCCGCGTAAGCTACCGTACCGACCAATTTTAATCTATTGTTCGCCGCGGGATCGGACAGGCTCTGCCATGTCCGCCCCGATGCGTACAATCAGATTAATAATTGTCGGTACTGCTTTAGTGTTTTATTAACCGTCTTTAAAAAGACGGTTCTTTTATAAATTAATCTGTCTCCATTAGAAAGACAGGTGTAAACAAAACTCGAACTATTTTAAGGATGGCAACGTGCTTTATGGTTTTAAATTGAAAAAACTATGATATAATAAAGGTTAAGATTTTAAAGGAGCCGAGATAATGAAGGAATTAATTTGCAAAACAGAGAATACACACCAGTACCCGATTATTATTGAAAAAGGTATTAAAGGGCGGTTGTCCCAAATGAAAGCGCTCTTTTCCCAGTATCATAAGGTGGTGATTATCACCGATAAAAATGTTGCCAAAGAATATTTAGGTGAGGTGGAACGGCAGGTCCGTCAGGCTGGCCCCAAGGTTTACAGCATTGTCATTCCGCCCGGGGAAGCCAGCAAGTGTCTGACCCAAACGGCTGAGATTTACAACGAACTGATTAAGTGCAATATTACCCGCAGTGATGCCATTCTGACCCTGGGCGGTGGCGTGGTTGGCGATTTGGGCGGATTTTGCGCAGCCACCTATCTTCGCGGCATCGATCTGATCCAGGTACCGACCTCACTACTGGCTCAGGTAGACAGCAGCGTTGGCGGTAAGGTCGGGATTGATCTGGATTATGGCAAGAACCTGGTGGGGGCTTTTCATCAGCCCCGGGCTGTGATCATCGATCCCTTATTTCTGGAAACTCTGGAAGATCATTATATGATTGATGGGATGGCAGAGGTGATCAAATACGGTTGTATCAGCAGTGCACCGCTGTTCGTCAAATTGATGGGGTATGCCTATTATGAGGATCTGGTGGAAGATATGGAAGAGATCATTGCCAAATGCTGTAAGATAAAACGGGATGTGGTCCAAACCGATGAGCACGAACAGGGCTTGCGCCGGATCTTGAATTTTGGGCACACCATCGGTCATGTGGTAGAAACCTATTTTAAATTTAAAAAATATTCTCACGGCGAAGCGGTGGCCATTGGCATGGCCCAGATCACCAAGAAAACTGTTGCTGAAGGGATCAGTCAGAAAGATACCTACGACAACATCATCGAAATACTGGAGAATTACGGGCTACCAACCGAACTGCCTAAAATGCCGCTAGACAAGGTTCAGGAAATACTGTTCACTGACAAAAAATTCGAGAATGACTCGCTTTATATCTGTGCCCTGGAAAAAATCGGCAAGGCCCAGATTGTTAAAATCCAGAAACCCCAGGCCATCGAACTGTTTAGATAGTGGTTGCAAAAACAGAGATTTAGAATACCGTACCGACCAATTGTTAATCT
Organism: Acetobacterium sp. UBA5834; assembly: GCF_002435675.1. NCBI lineage: Bacteria > Bacillati > Bacillota > Clostridia > Eubacteriales > Eubacteriaceae > Acetobacterium > Acetobacterium sp. UBA5834. Next base: position 40,733 of record NZ_DJGY01000008.1, read on the forward strand.
GTTGTTCGCCACAAGCTCGGACAGGCTATGCCGTGTCCGCCTTGATGCGTACAACATGATCTAACAATTTTCGGTACTGGGTTAGCCTTTTTTCCATTTGCGAAGTTGAAAAAGTGATAATAGAAAATTAAGAGGAAGAAAATGAGAACGATAGAGATTACACCAAGGTTATTGAGCGGCAGTCTGGAAATACCGCCGTCAAAAAGTGTCAGTCACCGGGCGATTATTGCGGCGGGGTTGGCTCAGGGTGAAAGCGTGATTTCAAATGTGCTGATGTCCGAGGATATGATTGCCACCTGTGATGCCATGGTTGCTTTGGGAGCCGGGATAAGCTATCAGGAAGAGCAGAATGGCCGTTTTACCCTGACCATTAAGGGCTGCGATCCGCTGGCGCTGAAGTCGGAGACGATCCAGTGCAACGAATCGGGGTCAACCCTGCGGTTTATCATCCCGATTGTGTTGATGCAGCCGAAACGGGCGATCATTACCGGCAAAGGACGGCTGGTTACCCGGCCGATGAAGCCCTTTTACGATATATTTGCTGAAAAAGGCATTCACTATGAACATTTACAAAAAGACCAGGATTTACCCCTGGCGGTGGAAGGAATGCTGACGCCGGGCAGCTATCAGATTGATGGCGGGGTCAGTTCACAGTTTATCACCGGGCTGCTTTTTGCTTTGCCGCTACTCAATGGGGATTCGGTGATCGAACTGACTTCAACGCTGGAATCCAAACCCTACATTGATATTACGCTGGACGTTTTAAAGAGTTTTGGAATTGTGATTATCAACGACAACGATCAGCGTTTCGTGATCAAAGGAAATCAGGCCTATACCCCTGGTAAGTATCGAGTTGAAGGTGATTTTTCCCAGGGGGCATTCTGGCTGGTGGCGGGTACCATTGGTAAAATGATGGATTGTCACGATTTGAATGTTGCATCGCAACAGGGAGACAAAGTGATTGTCGACATCTTGAAAGAAATGGGCGGCGATATCAGCATCGATGCTGATAAATTAATTGTCAAAAAAGCCGAAACCCGGGGAACCATTATTGATGTATCCCAGTGCCCGGATCTGGTTCCGATATTAGGGGTCGTGGGTAGTCTGAGTAAGGGCACCACCACGATTATCAATGGCGAGCGGCTACGTTTTAAAGAATCGGATCGCTTAATGGCTACGGCTGATGTGCTGAACAAACTGGGCGGTAAGGTGGAAGAAACCGCCGATGGACTGGTGATTCAGGGGATTGATCGTTTCACCGGTGGTCAGGTAACGAGTCATAACGATCACCGGATTGCCATGGCGGTAGCGATTGCATCCGTTTGCGCTGATGGTAAGATTATGCTCGATGGCGCTGAAGCCGTCAATAAATCCTACCCCCATTTTTGGGAAGACTTCACAGCAATGGGAGGTGAGTGGCGTGGGCTCGACCTGGGGAAATAAATTTAAAGTTTCAATTTTTGGTGAATCCCATGGAAATGGGATTGGCGCCGTCATTGATGGCCTTCCGGCTGGGATTGACATCGATCTGGAACGGGTTCAGCATGAGCTGAATCGTCGGGCGGCCCGGGGAAATCCCCTGGCCACACCTCGAAAGGAAGGCGATCAGATTGAAGTCCTCAGTGGTATTTTCAATGGCAAAACCACCGGGGCGCCCCTGGCCGGGCTAATCCGCAATGAGAATACCCGTTCTGGTGATTATGCCAAAACCAAGGATCTGATGCGACCAGGCCATGCTGATTATGCAGCCAGTGTGCGCTATGGTGGCTTTCAGGATTACCGCGGTGGCGGCCATTTTTCCGGTCGCTTGACGGCGCCCCTGGTTTTTGCCGGGGCGATTGCCAAAGAGATCATCCGAGTGATCCGACCAGAGCTGGGAATCGGCAGTCGGATTGTTTCGATCGGGAATGTAAAGGACACTGAGGTTTGTGACTGGAAGGTTTACAAAACCCTGAGCAAGGGTTTTGTAAACCCGGCTTTTCCGCTTTATCATGCCAAACTGGAAGATGCCATGAAACAGGAGATTATTGCGGCGATGGCCGATGAGGACTCGGTGGGTGGTTTGGTGGAAGGCTTTATTACCGGTCTGGAACCGGGAATTGGCAATCCCTTTTTCGAATCCATCGAAAGCCGTTTAGCGGCCTTACTGTTTTCAATCCCGGCAGTGAAAGGGGTGACCTTTGGGGCTGGTTTTGAGGTGGTCAACCTGCGGGGCTCCCAAACCAATGATCCGTTGCGGATCAATAACGGAGAGATCGAGACGGTTACCAATTACAACGGCGGCATCAATGGCGGAATTTCCAACGGGATGCCAATTGTTTTTCAGGTGGCTTTTAAACCGACACCTTCCATTGGTAAAGAACAGCAAACCATTAATCTGGCGGAAAGAAAAGAAGCGGCTCTGACAATACAGGGTCGTCATGATCCCTGTATTGTTGTCAGGGCTTTTCCGGTGGTGGAAGCCGCCACTGCTATCTGTCTGGCCGATTTTTTACTATAAGGAGGTTGCCATTGAAATCATTAGATGAAATCAGGAATAAAATCGATGCGATCGATGCTCAGATGCGGGTTTTGTTTGAGCAGCGGATGGACTGTATCCAGGCAGTTGCTGAATATAAATACAATAATAACGGCAATATATTCGACCAAAGTCGGGAAGAAAAGATGTTGGAAAAAAATCTGATCCAGCTGAAAAACAAGAATTACGGAAAAGAATATGAACGTTTTCTGAATGAAATTCTGGTTTCCAGCAAGGCGTACCAGAAAGACTGGATACAAAAAAAAGAAATCGCGGAGCGAGGCAAATAGCAATGGATATCGGAATGCTGATGATTGTGCTGGTTATTGTGATTCCTGGCTATTTTCTGGTCAGACGGCTCTCTACGACGCTTTATTCGGATAACCAGAAAATGGAAGCGGAGACAGAAAGACGCTATGGTTTTCAACGTCTGGAAAATGAACGGATCGAAAAAGCTAAATTAACGAAAATTAATGAAGTTCGAAGCAATTCGAAACCGTATCAACGAATCCCCAGAAGAATTGTCTGGGCTCCCCAAAAAACAGACATGACGGTGGTAAAAGAATATCGCCGCCGGGTTACAGACGAAAAGTTAAATAAAGTAAACATTAAGCAGAAGTGACGAGAAATCCGTTTTAAGGCGAAATCAGGTAGAACTGCAGACGAAAAAGCAGCTGAAAAAAATAATTTGATATTCCTGAAAAAATAGCTTTAATATTTCTGTACAATTTTATATAATAGCTACAATTAATTTTTTGCAAATGAGAATTAGGATGCATAAAAATGCATGCAGGAAAGTAGAAGGAAAGATGAAGAAGTTTAATAAAGTACTAATCGCAAATCGCGGAGAAATTGCCATCCGGATTATCCGGGCCTGTCAGGAACTGGGTATTCATACCGTAGCCATTTATGCCCAGGAAGATAAGCTGTCTCTTTTTAGAACTAAGGCTGACGAGTCCTACCTGATCACTGGAACCAGTGGTCCGGTGGAAGCCTATCTGGATATGGATAAGATCATTACCCTGGCCAAGAAAAAAGAAGTTGATGCCATTCATCCTGGTTATGGTTTTCTTTCAGAGAATCCCCTTTTTGCAAAACGCTGTGAAGAAGAAGGAATTGTCTTTATCGGACCAACCCACGAAATGATGGAGAAAATGGGCGATAAGATTCAATCGAAGATTGTTGCCAAAAGTGTCAAAGTGCCCACCATTCCCGGAGTTGAAAAACCAATCACCTCGGATTCTGAAGCTCTGGAGTTTGCAAAGAAAGCCGGCTATCCGATTATTTTAAAAGCTGCTGCTGGTGGTGGTGGCCGGGGGATGCGAATTGTCCGGGAAGAAAAAGACCTTTTAAAAGAGTTCCATTCTGCCACCAGTGAAGCAACCAAGGCTTTTGGAGATGGGACCATTTTTGTGGAAAAATATCTGGAAGAACCCAAACATATTGAAGTACAGATCCTCGGAGATCACCATGGCAATGTGGTTCATCTTTTTGAGCGGGATTGTTCAATTCAGCGTCGCCACCAGAAGATCGTCGAATTTACCCCCTCATTAAGTATTAATGAGGAACAACGCCAAGCCATTTGTAAGGATGCCCTCAAACTGGCCAAAGAAGTCAATTATCGTAATGCCGGAACGATTGAGTTTTTGGTTGATAAGAAGGGCGATCATTATTTCATTGAAATGAACCCCCGAATTCAGGTCGAACACACCGTCACCGAACTGGTTACCGGCATCGATCTGGTTCAGTCGCAGATTTTAATTGCTCAAGGTTTACCACTTGACTCGGACGAAATTGGCATACCAAGTCAGGAGTCCATTGAAACCCGGGGGGCGGCAATCCAATGTCGAATTACCACTGAAGATCCGAAAAATCACTTTATGCCAGATACCGGACGTTTGGATGTGTACCGTACTGGCAGTGGCTTTGGGATTCGTCTTGATGGCGGCAATGGTTTTACCGGCGCTGAAATCACCCCCTATTATGACAGTCTGCTGGTCAAAAGCACCGCTTTCTCCAGAAACTTTGAAGATGCCCGGCGTAAAGCGGTACGGGGTCTCAAAGAGATGAAAATTGAAGGGGTTCAGACCAATAAGGATTTTCTGATCAATGTACTTCAGCATCCCACCTTTATCGATGGAAAATGCGATACCAAGTTTATTGATGATCATCCTGAATTGTTTGAAATTGAAGATCAGAAGAGTGAAGCTTCCAACGTTCTCAAATATTTCGGAAATATCATCGTCAATGAAACCTTCGGCAATAAGCCGGATTATGATGAACCGTATATCCCGACAATTCCTGTGGATACCGAATTCCGGGGCAGTAAACAAATACTCGATGAACAGGGCCCCACGGGCCTGGTGCAATGGATCAAGGATCAGGAAAAACTGTTACTGGTTGATACTACCTTTAGAGATGCCCATCAATCCATTGCGGCGACCCGAGTGCGTAGCCGGGATATGATCAAGATTGCCCGGGAAACTGCTGCCCTTGTACCGGATCTCTTTGCCCTGGAAATGTGGGGCGGCGCTACCTTTGATGTGGCTTATCGCTTCTTAAAAGAATCACCCTGGCGACGGTTGGATGAACTGCGCAAGCGGGTACCCAATATTTTGTTCCAGATGCTTCTTCGTGGCGCCAATGCTGTGGGTTATAAAAACTATCCGGACAACGTCATCCGGGCCTTTGTTCAGGAAGCGGCCAAGAGCGGTATTGATATTTTCCGGATATTCGACTCCCTCAACTGGATGGACGGAATGAAGATTTCCATTGATGAGGTTTTAAAAACCGATAAGATTGCTGAGGTCAGTATCTGTTATACCGGCGATATTCTCGATACCTCCCGAACCAAATATAATCTGGACTACTATCTGAGAATGGCCCGGGAAATTGAAAAAACCGGGGCTCATATTCTGGCGATCAAGGATATGTCGGGTTTATTAAAGCCAGGTGCCGCCTATAAACTGATTGAAGCGTTAAAACAGGAAGTCAGTATGCCAATTCATCTGCATACCCACGATACCACCGGTAACGGGGTAGCCACGGTGCTCTTTGGTCAAATGGCTGGTGCTGATATTGCCGATGCGGCTTTGAATGGGGTCAGTGGTTTAACTTCGCAGCCGGCGCTTAACTCGATTGTGGCTGCACTCAAAAACACCCCCCGGGACACCGGGTTAAATGAGGATGAGCTCCAGATTTTATCAGATTACTGGGGTACCACCCGTCAGGTCTACAGCAAGTTTGAATCGGAAATGAAATCCGGATCGACGGAAATCTATAAGCTGGAAATTCCGGGAGGCCAGTATTCCAACCTTCGGGCCCAGGTGGAAAGCTTTGGTTTGGGCCATAAGTTTAGAGAAGTCAAGGAAAAATATCTGGAAGCCAACCTGATGCTGGGAGATATCGTCAAGGTAACCCCTTCGTCAAAAACGGTTGGAGATTTGGCTATCTTTATGGTTCAGAATGATCTGACTGTCGACAATATTAAAACCAAGGGTAAAGAATTAGCTTACCCGGATTCGGTGGTGGATTTTTATAAGGGCATGATTGGTCAGCCGGAGGGTGGCTTTGATCCGGAGCTGCAAAAGATTGTCTTAAAGGGAATCGAACCGATCACTGTGCGACCGGGAATCCTATTACCGGACGAAGATTTTGATAAAATCAAAAAAGATTTCCAGGAAGAATTTGGCGTTGAACTGGATGATCGTGAAGTATTGAGCGTCGCTCTGTATCCCAAGGTTATGAAAGAATACTTCGAATTTATTCAGGAATACGGCGACTTTATGCGAATGGAAAGTCATGCCTTCTTCTATGGCCTAAAAGTGGGCGAGGTTATCGACGTTGAAGTGTCTAAGGGCAAACGCTTTATCATTAAGCTGGTCAGTATTGGTGTGCCCAATGATGAGGGGATGTGTCCGGTGATGTTTGAAGTGGATGGTTTCCGTCGGGAAATCTACATTGAAGATAAACGCAGTCTTTCAGCTAAACAGAAGGTTACGATGCTCAAGGCTGATCCTAAAAATTCTAAACAGATTGGCTCAGGGATTCCCGGAACGGTATTAAAAGTGCTGGTCAACGAAGGTGAAGCGGTTAAACAAAACCAGGCTCTGGTTGTTGTTGAAGCGATGAAAATGGAAACCGAAATGGTCGCCAGCGAAGACGGCAAAGTCAAGCGAATTTACGTTTCAGAAGGGCAAAGTGTCCAATCCGGCGAATTGATTGTAGAAATGGAATAAGTATAGTCGCAGGCGTTATAGCTAAAAAAGAAGTGATCATCCAAATAAAGATGATCACTTCTTTTTATTTTTCAATTTGTTATACGACGGTGAGGGAAACCGGGAGACTGACGGCAGTCACTGGCAGGCAGCCAGCTTTTGTATTGGTAATTTCGACATAGTAGTAGGTGGTACCAGCTGGTCCGGAAGTATCGACAGCTAAGGTTTTATCGGTGGCGCCGTCAATCGGCTTGCCATCAGCATTGACAGCATCGGTGCTTTCAAACCACTGGTAGCTGAGTTCGCCGCCGTCAGTGATCTGGGCATCCACTGTGAAAGAAGCAGTGGTAACATCAGCCTTGGGAGTGCCAAGGGCAGCTTGGGCTGTCCGAGTTGCCTGGGCTAAACTGGTGGCTAAAGCGACACCGCTGAGCTGTGAAATGCTGGTTGGTTGTTCAGTGATGGCAGGCATTTCTGATAAACCTGTTTCAGTAATCGGCGTGATGGGACTGTTTTCGTCAACTGCTACTGGAGCAGTTGTGTCCGGCAAAACCGCCGGCTCAGCGCTGGTAACCACAATACCGGCCAAGACCGTTACCGGTTCAGCATTTTCTGAGGAGATGACACAGGTATAATAGACCGTACCTGGGGTGGTAGACACCGGTGGGTCATAAATTGGACCAGTGATTTCTGGCATCGGAATTTCTGAATCGCCGGAGCGGTAAGACCATTGATAAGTTAAGGTCTTTGCTTCAGTAACACTGGCCTCGACAAAGATTGGCGCAGGATCTTCGTTTAAGTAAACACGCTGGGACGATAGCTCAGAACTGGCAGTAATCAGAGGTTGAGCCTGAACGGTGAGGGCTATGGTGGCCTGGACATTATTCAGGTTGACATAACCAGCCGGCATTACCAACGTTCCCGTATAGAGGGTTTCGCCAACCTTTTTATTATCAACGGTGTTTGGCGTCCAGGTTACAGAACAGGGGAATACTTCACTGCCGTAGCCCTGAACAATGACCACCACCGGCAAGTTATAACTGCTGTCATAAGCAATGGTCTCAGCAATACCGTTGTTGTTAGCATTGATGGTATTGATCATGGTTACTGCGGCGATATTTGTTTTAACGGTAATTTTACAGGTATCGGTTTTATTGCCGTCCTGAGTTCGGGCAGTAATCGTGGCTTCGCCATTGGCTACAGGTGTAACCACCCCATTGGTGACTGTAGCAACATTATTATTGGAGGATTCCCAGATAATCGTTTGATTCGTTGCATTGGCCGGGAAGATAACGGTATTTAGTTTTAAGGTATTGCCCATAATCACATCAGCTTCCACCGGAGTAACCTGAATTGCTTCCACAGGTATATTAATAGGCGGGCTGGGGGGAGTCGGTGGTGATGGTGGTTCGACAGGATCAACAGGGTTCAGGGGTGGCGCATCATATTTGGAGTTGATGATCGTTCCCGAATTACTGGAATCGGAATACCAGGTGCTGCTACTACCGCTACCTGAATTAGTATCGGCGGTACGGTTAGTATTGGTTGATACCGTCAGTCCGCCATTGGCATCGGTAACTACCGGTTTGGTGGTAATATAAACCACATCCGGGGTGATGGTACCGGTGATATTAAGGATATCATTGGTGGTGGCACTGGTGATACTGCCTTCGCCGGTAATTTCCACCCGGGTCTCGGTGGCCAGGGATGTGATTACGGCATTGTTACCAAGGATGATGTTGGTTCCTTCACCGGTTGCTGTTAACAAGACAGTTCCCACATTGGCGTTAAGGGTCAGAGACACCTTTGATTCGGCGACAATTTTTTCAATAACGGCATTGCTTACCAAGGTAGAACCGCTGGCATTGGTGCCAAAACCAATCAATTTGGCCGGGGTATTCAGAACGATATCGCTGATGCCTCGGGATTGGATGTTTTCAATGGTACCATTTTCCTGGGTGGTAATCGACGTTCGACTGGCGGCTTTATCGACATTCAACGTTTTTACCTTGCTCTGGTTGTCAACGACGATATTGGCGGCAGCTCTGGCGGTGAGATTTTCTACCGTTGCTTGACCCAGGAGGACAATTTTAACACCAGGTTTTTCGAGGATGATATTCTGATAGGAACCACCATCCAGATAAACGGTGCCACCGCCTTTGATCAGCAGTTCCCCCTGGACGGCGGAGTTGGTTAATCGGATATCGCCATCGACGACCGAGTCAACAACGGTCAGATTACCGGTAAAGGTGGCATTTTCAATGTTGACACCAGAAACCTTGATCTCCCCATTCTGATAGGTTGTTGTTTCGGTGTAGGTGCCCGCCACGGTATAACTTTTCATTTCGCTTCCTTCTTGGCTACAGCCGCGAACAAACAAAATGGCGGTCAGGAGGATAAGTAGGATAATAATAATAGAGATAATAGAGTTCTTTTTCATGACATTCCTTCCCTTTGTTTATTTTATATTTAAATTGAAATCACAGGTTCTCAGATTTGTTCTAAGTGTAATGATTTTAGCACAAAATATTATTATTGTAAATAGATTGTAACGAAGATGTAAAATAAAAATCAATATGTAAACAAAAATAAAAATCCCTCGGCGAAAATGATGACGTCATTATAAAATGTGGGTAATATAACCAATCGTCATATTGATTAACTTTTTATCAAGGATACTTTTGACGATCCAGTAGCTGTGAATAGTGATACAAGATTACATTTTGTATGCTTTTGCAATTGCACACTGCAAATTATTGTGGTATGATCAATTAAAATTCAAAACAAGAAATCTTTATTCCATTTAAAAATGAACAATTATATTATTCATTCAGAAAGAAAGGGTACAAAAATGAAAATTGAAGTAAAACAAGAAGGCGAAATATTTGTGGTTGAGTTAGAAGGTCGGATGGATACCAATACCTCTCCAGAGTTTCAAAAAGAAATGGAGACATATTACAGCAAAGAAGGATTTCAGATGATTCTGGATTTTGATCAGCTGGACTTTGTCAGTAGTGCCGGATTAAGAGTATTGCTGTTGATTCAAAAAAAATCCAAGGCTCTTAATGGTAGTTTGGTGATTAAAAATGTTAAACCGGAAATTCAGGAAGTATTTGATATGACCGGCTTTTCAGATATTTTAACCATCGAATAAGGGTGAAAAAATGACAGCAGATATAATTTCGGAAGTAATTCCGAATGAGATCTTTAATGTTAGTCAGGATGAGCGTATTCCTGAGCATTTAAAAGGAATGTCCAATGAACACTTAATCAAAAGTTTTTATATGATGGAAAAAACTCCTGAGGTCACACAACTGTGTGTGCTTCAGGATATTTTAAAATCCGCTGAAAATACTGAGTTTGGCAAAAAAATGGGTTTTTCAGAGATTAAAACAATTGATGATTTTAGAAACAGGGTACCATTTTCGGACTATGCTCAGATCGAAGTAGAAATCGAACGACTCAAAGCCGGAGCCAAAGATGTTTTTTTTGACGGAGCAGCTGCCAGCTTTATTGCTACCAGTGGTTCCACCGGTATTCCCAAGCTGCTACCAGAAAGTAAAAACGGCGAACTGGTTAAGAGCCTGGTCTCACAGATTCGGGCCATCTTACTGTTAATGCTGGCTCCAGAAGTGATGGCTCCGGGAAAAAAGGTGCTGGCTATTGCCAACCCTTCAGAATATGGAAAAACTGAAGGTGGTATTCCGATTGGCTCGGCTTCCGGTCAGGCGGCTAAGGATATGCCAGTTGAGATGCTCAAAAAAATGGTGTTACCGCCAGAAATGATGCTGGCTAAAGAACTGAGCAACGAGGCTACCGATTATTTAACGATCCTCTATGCTTTAGCAGAAAAGCATCTGGTTGGAGTAGTCTGCAGTAATATTGCTCACTTTAATATTTTACTTAAGAAAATGAATGCCACTGCCGCTGATTTATTGGAAGATATCAGCACGGGTCAAATATCTGAAAAAATCAGCATTGACCAGGCACTGCGGGAAAAATTGGTTTCAAAATTACAGCCAAACCCGGAGCGGGCGGAGGAGTTAAGAACGATTCTTGAGCAAAAAAAGATTCTCGATGTGGCGGAAATCTGGCCGGAGTTTTCAGTGGTATCCTGCTGGATGTCATCCAGTGCGGCAAAAATTGTTGCCGATGTAAAAAAGGTACTACCCTCAACCGTCAAGTTTTTAGAATGGGGTTATGGTGCCAGTGAAGGTAAGTTTAACATCCCAGACCGGCCCCAGGATGCGGCTGGATTACTGGCGCTTTTTGGTTATTTTTTTGAATTCTTGCCAGTGGGGTCAACAGATGGGAAAACACTACTGGCCCATGAATTGATAGAAGGTGATTATTACGAGTTGATTATCACCTCTTATTCCGGGCTGTATCGTTACAATATGAAGGACATTGTCTGCGTCACGGAGATCAAGGACCAGACCCCAAGGATTGTTTTTGTCTGCAAGGAATCCGAATATCTGGCTATTGAAAATCAAAAAATGAGGATCTATGAAATCGAAAGAGCGCTCCAGGCGGCCGCTGCGAAGCAAAGTGAAGAAATTCGTTTTTATCAGATTTTCTGGGATCAGGACAATAAAAAACTGGTCTTTATTCTGGAACCTTATTCTCAAACACTTAATAGTGAATTATTCAAACAGGTGTTGGAAAACCATTTGTTTGAGATAAATTTAATTTATAAACAGTTAAGAGAAGCGTACCAACTGTTGGCAGCGGAGGTTATCATTGTTAAAGACGGATATCGTGACTCACTGTTCACCCGATCGATTATGCCGGGTAAGAACGTCAATCAGACCAAGCTTCCGACTTTTGTGAAAAAATACCCGGAAAGTGACTGGATCATTTGCTGGGCAAAGGAAGGCGAAAAATGATAAAGTTAATTCCTAAAATGGTCTATTCTCTTAATATCAAAAAGGGCTATAAAAAAATCGAGAATTTTGATCATTTAACCGAAAATGCCCCAGAAATCAATAAACAGCTGATGCTTGATATGCTCAAAAAAAATGCCGATACTGAGTATGGAAAGCGCTACCATTTTGATCAGATAAAAACCATTGAAGATTATAAAGAAATGGTGCCATTTTCCATTTACGATGATTATGCTCCCTATATCGAGCGAATGATCGCAGGTGAAACGGATTTGCTGACCACCGATAAGATCGTTCATTATGCCCTGACCTCGGGCAGTGTGGATAATCCCAAAAAGATCCCGGTTTCGGAGCAAACCGTTGATCTCTACCGGGAATATGCCACCCAGTTCAGTTTTGCCATCATTGCCCGGGCCTTGGGGAAAAAGTGGCAACGGGGACGGGGGCTGAATTTAATGGAAGTCAAATTTGAAACCCTGCCCAATGGTTTATTTGCCGGATCCATTTCGGGCCGGGGGGTTTACAGCATAAAAGATCTGCTGTTTCTGATGTTTACCTCGCCCAAAGAAATTGTCTTTCCCCGGGAAATTATGGATACCAAATATGCCCATCTCCGCTTTGCCCTGGAAGAACGGTCGTTATCTTATATTGCTTCAGCTTTTATGACAGCGGTATCGGATTTAATGAAATATCTGGAAATAAACTGGGAACTACTTGTTGATGATATTGAAAAAGGCACGATTCATCCCGATATAAAGATTCCGGATGATATTAAAGCTGAACTGCAAAAGCAGATTAAGCCCAACCCCAAACGGGCGGCTGAACTGCGAAGTGAATTTGAAAAAGGCTTTGAGACTCCGATTGTCCCGAGAATCTGGCCCGAGCTGGCCTTTGTGCACGCCATCGGCAGCGGTGGATTTTCAGTCTATACCGATAAAATGCGTCATTATCTGGGAGCTATTCCCATTTATTTTAGCGTCTATGCGGCCTCGGAATCGATCATGGCGATCTGCAACGAAATGGAATCCCAGGAATTTGTTCTGATTCCGGACTCGGCCTTCTATGAGTTTATTCCCGTCGATCAGGAAGGTGAAGAAACCCTGACCATGGAGCAACTGGAAACCGGTAAGGATTATGAAATTGTTCTGACGAATACCTCGGGCTTTTATCGCTATCGGATCAAAGACGTGGTTCGGGTGGTCGGCTGGTATAAAAAATGTCCCAAGATCCAATTTGTCTACCGTCTTAACCAGATGGTCAGCATTGCTGGGGAAAAAACGACAGAAGAATGCATTTCCTGGGCGGTTAAAGAATTTGCCAAAGCCACCGACTGTGAACTGGTGGATTATTCGGTATATGCCGATGTGGCGGTATCACCGGGTCGCTATGTGATCTTTATTGAAGCAGAAAAGCGCTTAGCCAGAGAAAAATATCAGGAATATCGACAAATTATGGAAGAGAAGCTGGGGACGGCCAACCCGTCGATTGGTTCCAAGGTAAAAAGTGGGGTCTTAAGTCCTTCAGAGATTTCCTTTGTTCAGGAAGAAACCTATGCCCTCTATCGTGATCTGATGATCATGCGGGGGATCTCCGGGAATCAGTTAAAACCGGTTCGGGTGATTGATACCCTGGTCAAAGAGAACTTCTTCTTTGCCTTAGTGGATAAGGAGTAGCCGATGGTCAGTTTATTGATTCGGTATTTAAAAGATTACCGGCTCCAGATGATTCTGGTTTTTGTATTTGTCCTCAGCCAGGCGGCGGCCCAATTGTATTTACCCACGATGATGGGGGATATTATCGAAAATGGTGTGGCCCAGGGGGATGTTGCCTATATTTTAAAAAGCGGCGCGATGATGCTGGCGGTTTCGCTGGTAGCGGCGGTTTGTATGGTGGCATCCAGCTACTACTCGGCCTATGTCACCGCTTCCTTTACCAGTCGGATCCGAGCCGATGTTTTTGACAAGGTCAAGAGTTTTTCTCAGACGGATTTTAATCGCTTTGGGGCTGCCACCCTACTAACCCGTTCGACCACTGATGCCACCCAGATGCAGATTGTGGTCATCAACGGTTTACGATCATTACTGCTGGTTCCGATCACCGGGGTTGGCGCTCTGGTGATGGCTTTTCGGGAGAATGTCACCCTGACCCTACTGCTTCTGGGATCGTTTCTGATTACGACGATCATCATCGGCTTGACCACTGCCCGCAGCATGCCCTTATTTAAGCTGATGCAGCAAAAAGTCGATCGGCTGAACCTGCTGATGAAAGAAAAACTGACCGGGGTTCGGGCGATCCGGGCCTTTAACCGCCAGGATTATGAAACAGAGAAATTTGGCCAGGCTAATCAGGAGGGGATGACTGCTGCCGTAAAAGCCAACTATGCAGTGGCTTTCTTTGCGCCGCTGATGCAGCTGATGATGAACCTGACGATGGTGATTATTTTGTGGCTGGGGGCTCAGGAAGTACAGCAGCAAATTGTCAGTCTCGGCGGATTGATGGTTTTTATTCAATATGTCTTAATGTTTATGTCAGCCCTGGGTCTGGTGTCGGCATTACTGATGGCCTATCCTCAGGCCGCTGTTTCAGCCACCCGGGTTAAAGAGGTGCTGGACTTTGACTTCTCAATTCAGGACCGGGAAGAACCAGTTGCATTAAAAAACGTTACCGGACGGATCGAATTTAAAGATGTCAGCTTTGGATATAGCGGTGCCGAGATCAATGTCTTGGAACGCTTGAATTTTATCGCCGAGCCGGGAAAAATAACTGCGATTGTCGGGGCCACCGGTTCCGGAAAAACCACCCTGGTCAATCTGATTATGCGACTTTATGAGGTTAGCACCGGGTCGATTGTGATTGATGGCGTTGATATTCGGGATTGCAGTCAGCATGATTTAAGAAGTATCATTGCCTATGCCCCACAGGAATCAGTGTTATTTAGTGGCACGGTGCACGAAAACATCCGGGTTGGCAAGGCTGACGCCAGTGAGGCGGAGGTCACTGAAGCCTTATCGATTGCCCAGGCCCTCGACTTTGTCAATGAACGGGAAGGCGGCCTAAACAGTACGATTTCCCAGGGGGGCAAAGATCTTTCCGGCGGCCAGCGGCAGCGGCTTTCGATTGCCCGGGCGGCGGTTAAAAAAGCTCCAATTACGGTTTTTGACGACTGTTTTTCGGCCCTGGATTTTAAAACAGATTCGCTGGTGCGCAAAGCCATTGGTGAGAAATTTGGGGATAAAACGGTGCTAATCGTCGCTCAGCGGATTAGTACCATTAAACATGCCGATCGCATTCTGGTGCTCGACAATGGTGCCATTGTTGGTCAGGGTAAACATGAGGAACTACTCCGTGACTGCCGGGTTTATCAGGAAATTCTGAAATCCCAATCCTATAGCGATGGGAAGGAGGAATCACTGTGAAAGCAAAAAAAAGAAAATACAGCTTTGGCTCCCTTGGTAAGCGACTGAGTCATTATTTAAAAGATAAAAAACATGTTATCTTTTTTGTGGCATTGGCATTGATTGCCAGCACCATTTTTGCCATTTTTGCTCCGGTGGTGACCAAAGATGTGACCGATAGTATTGCCGACAGCATTACTAAGAATGCCGATATTGATTTTTCCTATATTGGTCAACAATTGCTGATCCTGGCAGCGCTTTATATCCTAAGTGCCGGGTTTGCCTATTATGCCACCATGCGTACCACCTATCTGTCGCAACTGGCGATTAAACGTCTGCGATCAGATATTCAGGAAAAACTCAATAAACTGACCCTGAATGTATTGGATCAGAGCGAACGGGGGGATCTGCTTTCTCGAGTCACCAATGATGCCACCACCCTTTCGGGGGCACTGGAGAGCAATCTGACCCAGATTCTGGTTCAGGCGACCAGCATCATCGGGATAATTGTGATGATGCTGATACTCAATGTGCAGCTGAGTCTGATCTTTTTTGTGGCGATTCCGCTTTCTTATTTTGTGATGAAATTGATCACTAAAAAAACTCAGGTGCTGTTTCGGCGGCAGCAAAAAGAACTGGGGGCCTTAAACGGACTGATTGAAGAGGTCTATGATGGTCATTTAATTGTCAAATCGTTTAACCACGAGGCAAAATCGTCAGAAAAATTTGATGCGATCAATCAGCGCTTCTTTAAATCCTATCTGAGTTCCCGGTTTTACTCGGGCCTTAGCTCACCGCTGATGAAGCTGATTAATAACCTAGCCTATATCGGTATCTGTGTGGTCGGGGGAATTTTTGTTATTACTGGTACCATGACCATTGGGACGATTCAGGCCTTCCTGATCTATGCCAATAATATTGCCAGCCCCACGGCCCTGATTTCCAATAACCTGAACTTTATTCAGGCCGGGGCGGCAGCGGCTGAACGAATTTTTGAGTTTCTTGATCAGGAAGAAGAACAGCCAGATCTGGGCACAGAGGTACTGGATGTGACCACGGCATCCGGCCGGATTGAGTTTAACCATGTCGAGTTTGGCTATATTCCTGAACGAACCCTGTTTCATGATGTGTCGTTGACCGCCGAGCCGGGCGAAATTCTGGCGGTGGTCGGTCCCAGCGGGGCCGGAAAGACGACCCTGGTCAATCTGTTGATGCGTTTTTATGAAATTAATCAGGGCAGCATCTTACTGGAAGGAAAAAACGTTAAAAATCTGACCCGACCTAATTTAAGATCTGCTTTTGGGATGGTGCTCCAGGATACCTGGCTGTTCGATGGAACAATCGAAGAAAACATTGCTTATGGAAAAAGCGGGGCAACCCGGGACGATGTGATCGCGGCAGCAAAAAAAGCGCAGTGTGATGAATTTATCAGAAAATTGCCGCTGGGCTATGAGACCCGGATCGGTGGCGATTTTACCACCTTGTCTGAAGGGGAATGCCAGCTTCTAGCCATTGCCCGGACAATTATTGCCGATCCCAAGGTGCTGATACTGGATGAGGCGACCTCGTCGGTGGATACCCGAACCGAAATCCTGATCACCCAGGCCATGGAAGCGATGATGAAGGGACGAACCACCTTTATTATTGCCCACCGACTCTTTACCATTAAAAATGCCGATAAGATTATTTTTATGAAAGAAGGCGATATTAAGGAGGTCGGCAGCCATGCCGAGTTGATGAAGCTGGGTGGTTTATACGCTCATTTGTATTTAAGTGCATCAGATAATTAAAAGCTCAGATAAATAAATAGGTAATTGCGAAAGTACTGTGAGCTCTGTGCACAGTTTCGCACGAAACAATTTCTACACTGTACGGCGGACAGTTCGATGAACTGTTCGCCTACACGTTACAAAATTGTTTGTGGAAACTGTACACTGAGCAACCATCACTCGATGTTTTATAATTTAGCAAATACCTAAGACAAAAAAATCAAGGAGGTAAAAATGAAAGGTTGGTTATTAAGAAATCCCGGTAAATTGGAAGATCCTTCAATTGTGAAAATTATGAAGGTGGTGGAAGAACTCCATGTCGATCTGACGGTGGTTGATCCGCTTACGATCCATGTGGTCTGTGACCATGACTTTGATGGAAAACTCTATGTCGGGGACGAAATCATGGAGGTGCCGGATTATGTGGTGGCAGCCTTCTTTACGGAAAAAAACTATCATACCTCAGCAGCATTGCGAATGCTGGAATCACTGGGGGTACTGTGCATCAATTCGTATGACGCCATCAAAAATGTCGACGACAAGCTGCTGACCTTTCAGTTGGTGGCGGAGTCGATTGAAGCGGTCTGCTTCCCCAAAACCTTATTGGTCACCGAGTATACGGAAGCATCCTTTGTCAGCAAACTGTTTGACTATCCGGTGGTGATGAAGGTGATGCATGGCAGTAAGGGTAAAGGTGTGGTGCTGGTTAACAATGAAAAAGAGCTGGATAACCTGATTAGTATGAGTACCGCCAGTGAAATTGGTGATCAGATTATTATTCAGGAGTGTATTAAAGCCTCCTCGGGTCGGGATCTTAGAATGATTCTGGCCAACGGAAAGTTTGTTAAATCATTTATCCGCCAGAATGAAAAAAGCTTTCGATCGAATCTGGCCAAGGGCGGTCATATCGTCGAATACACCCCACCGGCCGCAGTGATTGAGGCCGCCGAGAAGGTGGCCCAGCTGCTTAAAATCAATATGGGCAGTGTCGATTTTCTCTTTGGCGAAAATGATACCTTCTATTTATGTGAAGCCAATGCGATGCCGGGAGTGGCTTTTGACATTAAGGTGATGTTTGCTGATTTAATGAAGCAGGTCAAGGATCGCCCGGAACCGCTGTGGAAAAAACGTCTGCGGGAAGGTGGCAAAACATGTTAGGCTGGTTATTAGTTAATCACGAAACCCTGGCTGAACCGTCAATCCAGACAATTATTGCGCTGATTGACAAGATGGGTGTCAATATTCGTACGGTTGACGTCAGTGAGGTTCAGGTGATGTGTGAACCGGGTGCAAGCCAGCATTGTTTTATTGGTGGTGAAGCAGTGGATATTCCGGACTTTTCGTTGTCAGCTTTCTTTGGAGGAAATAATTACCACAGCAAGGCGGTGGTTAAAATGTTGGAATCCCTGGATGTACTGTGTGTCAATAGCTCCGAAAGTCTGAATAACACGGCTGATAAGCTGCTGACCTTTCAAAAACTGGGGGCCGCCAATCAGGGCTTCTTATTCCCCAAAACGGTGCTGATGACCCCCAAAACATCACCGTCTTTTATTGTCAGCGAACTGGGACTGCCCTGTGTGGTCAAGGTGATGCATGGCAGTAAGGGGAAAGGGGTGGTACTGATTAAAACCGAAAAAGAACTGGAGAATATTCTGGATCTTTACGCCGCCATGAATTTTGATGATCACATCCTGATTCAGGAGTGTATCGCCGCTTCAAAGGGCCGGGACATGCGGATTATGCTAAGTGGTGGAAAATTCTCCACCGCTTACATTCGGGATAATGGCGACAATTTTAAATCCAATCTGTCCCAGGGTGGCGATCTGCAGTTTATTACGCCACCGGCAGCGGTGGTGGAAATTGCCGAGCAGGCAGCCGCAGTGCTGGATATTTACTTTGGCAGCATTGATTTTCTGTTTGGCGAAAACGACACGTATTACATCTGTGAAGCCAACTCGATGACCGGGCTGACCTATTCCAAGGATGCCCTTAGCAACAGCCAGAGTAATCCGCTGCTGCTGACCCTGAAGAATATTATGGCGGAAGCCCAGAAGCGAAAAATGAAATAGAATCATTGATGAACAGTCGATATCTTGCGGGATAGTCGGCTGTTTTTTCTTAAAAAAATAGGTAATTGCGAAATGAAAA
>NZ_DJGY01000003.1:0-80895 GCF_002435675.1 Acetobacterium sp. UBA5834
CAATTTAGTTGGTCAAAAACACTCTTGTCATAGCCCAATCCACTGTTCGGGGTGATTCATCGCATCCTGAAATTTTTCCAAAAATAAACCCACATGATAACCATCAGCAACTGCGTGGTGAACAGTGATCGAAAAGGGCATCATTTTCCGGCCCTCTTTTTGAAAAAAACGGCCCGCCTGCAAGATCGGAAAATAATAATCGGCCTTCGCATAGGGGACTGGTGAATAACTAGTAAATTGAGTCCACGGCACCATCCCCACCATAAAGCTATTCGGCGGCGGCAGCTCTGGTTTGGCCAAAATCCCGTGATTCCCAGAATATCGTTTTTGATCTTCCATATAGTTGTGATAAAAGACTTCAAAATCCGGATCATATTCTGTCCACATATTTGACATGGTTTTGTCATCCTCATGAAAACAGGCATAAGAAGGATGTAAGACCTCATAATACCCCAGCTGATCGGCCGTTTTAGCAACCCGAAATTCCGGCTGCTCGGTAATCAGTTTTGCCGTCAGATAGAGATAGGCCGGAAAAAACTTCTTTCCAGCTTTTTTAATTAGATGATACGCCTCTGTCATATCGATCTCCACACTCATACTAAATCCAGTCGGCAGCATTTCAGTAAAATAATAAAAGTATGGTCGTCGATCCCAGGTTTCAAAATCAATGAGATGTAATTGCGTGTTCATTTATTCGTTCTTCCTTTTGTTTATCAATCCAGATTTCAAGCAATATTGCAATGTCATCACTAAACTCTGCCTCGCTCTGCGTTTCACCTTTTTTTATTTCTTCCAGAACGACAAATGAAAAGGATTTGGCGCCATAGGCTTTCCAATCTTCCAGCATTGCGGGCTCCGGGCACGAATTCGTGGCAACAGCAAAGCCAAAGCGGTTTTGTTGTCCGACCATATTTTGGGTCGATTTTATCCAAATCCGGTCATTTCCACTGCATTTTATGCCATAAATGCCCCCGACAACCCTTCTGTTTTTATAGTTCTCTTTTAATTCTTTTTTTGATCGTGTTTCCATAAACCTAATTCTCCTAAACCTGTATCTATTTTGCTTACAGCACCCAAAGACCATCTTTGCTGCAATAATAGTACATTTTGCTGCCAAACTTTTTACTCAGCTTGCCGCCACTCATTTTCGGCAGTCGCAGGGCCGCCGGCTGCTCCGGATAAAGCCTGACAAACAAGCTGCGATCACTTGATACATAGGCCACAAAAGAAATAAAATGGGCCTTGGTCATTTCGTGATCAAAGGTAATATAATATTCTCCATCGTCATCCTGGATGGTTACTCTGTGTTTTTCATCGGCTGGTTTTGCCACCAGTGGTGCCAGTTTGCGACCGCAGCAGGAAAGCTCGGCATCGCCAGTGGTGCTGATTACGTTGCCACAGTTGGGACAAACATAAAATTTTATTCGCTTCAAGTTTCCTGTTTCCATATCATTCAGTTCCAGATCTCCCAATAGTATTTTTTCAATATTTACCTCAAACAGTTGTGAAAGTTCTCCCAGCAGGGATACATCTGGACAACCCAGGCCCCGCTCCCATTTGGAGATGGTCTTATCACTGAGGTGCATCCGCTCAGCAACCTGTTTCTGGGTCATCGCCTTTTCGCTTCGTAAGGCCTTTAGTAGGTAGCCTACCTTATTACAATCCAATTGTCGTACCTCCATATGAACTATAGTAATTGATCGATGGAATTTATTCAATCGACGCTCCGTAGAGTTTCGGCTGTTTCTGCTGTCACGATCAAACACGCTTCCCTAAAAAGAACTCGCAATTATTTCTACTGATCGTTTTCGATATAACGAAAACCATCTCACTTATTCGTATTCGTTTTCGTTATATCGTAATCTATTATCAAGTTAACTCCCATGCTTAAATCTCACCGATCTCATAATTCCCCTTGTAAATATTCCCCAGCCCACCGTCGATGGAGATGGGATCTCCCGATTTAAAGCGATGTCCATTGATGGTACATTCTTTGGTTGAATCATTGACTTCCAGCCCCTTACATTTAACAATACAAACCTTACCAACGCTGGCAGCCGCCACGGCAGCATGGGAGGTGACCCCGCCCTTGGCGGTGATCAGCCCGTCGCAGACAAAAATTAAGGGAATATCATCCGGAACCGTATCCGGTCGCACCAGAATAATTTTGGCCTCGGGACAGTGTCGTTTTAAATCCTCCATATCCGCCATATCAAAGGCCAAAAGCCCGGACAACACCGCACTGCTCATGCCGATGCCGTGACCAACCAGTTCCATTTCGTTGGGTGCTGGCAGAAAACTGGAAAAAGCTGTCTGTTTTTTGAGGTTCTGATTCCTCGTCTGGAGAATATATAGATCTTCCGGGTTATCAGACTCAAAGGTAAACTCTATTTCCTGGTGGACAAAACCATATTCTTCGATCAGTCGAACCGCATAACGCGTCAGTGCCTGGTAGATATTGGGAAAGCCCGATTCCAAGGACAGACTGCTGTCCCGATAATCCCGTTTTCTTTGTGCCTCGCTAATCGGCAGGGTATTGACCAGGCCGGAAACCACATCTTCACCCTGACTGCAGAGGGCAAAATCACCGTAAAGATTGATCCCGGCGCAGCCGTTAAAAGGACTACTGGTAAATACCACCCCAGTACCAGAGCGGGCCGAACGGTTGCCCAGCACCATTTTCTGAACCACCACAGCGGTGCCCCAGTCCTTTGCAATCTGCAGATGATCCCGATAGTAGACGGCACTTTCCGAAAACCATGAATCCAAAACCGAGCCAATGGCCTGTTTCAGCTGCTTGAAGGGGTCGTTTTCAATTTCGATTTGATAGTCCGTTAAAACCATTTTATAGCTAAAAGCAATGGTTCTCATCTGCTCGGGACTGAAGTTGATTTTTAGCGTCACGCCCCACTGCTGTTTATATTCCAGCATCACCCGGTCAAACACATCCCGGTCAATGCCATAGGCCATCCCCCAACTCTGCAAAAAGCGCCGATAACAATCCCAAGCCGTCCAACCATAGCCCTGCTGTTGGCTGAATGCGGCCGCGATTTCATCATTCATGCCAACGTTTAAAAATGTTTTCATGGCCCCGGGCAAAGAAATGGATGAACCCGAGCGGATCGAAAAGAACAGCGGATTTTCGGCACTGCCAAAGGTTTGGCCGGTGATCGTCTCAATCATTGCAATATGTTTTTGGATCTGCCAATCCATATCCCGCCGCATATCCGGATGGCCCTCAATGGTTTCCTTGTGCCGGAATACTTCGGTGGTGATCACAAATCCCGGCGGAACATGAAAGCCATAGTTGATCAGCTTCTTCAAAAAATAAGCCTTGGCCCCCAGAAAAACCGGGTTATCAATAGCAAGCGTGGCTTCGGTCAGGAGGCTAAACGAAATATCCGGGTCGTATGTCAGCATGCTTTCAATAAAGGAACTGGAATAGTTTTTCATCAGGCTTCTCAGCCCGCTGATGGTGTCGGTGATAAAGTTATCCAGATCCTGAACCAAAAAAGCAGTTGACAGGTTGTCCCGGAGGAATTTCTCAGATTCGATATGATAGAGTCGGCGCTCATCGCCAACCACTTTTTGTTGCTTTGCCACCAGAATCTGAGGAATAATAACCCGCATCGGAATCTCAAAAAGATCGAAAAAGTATTCGCTGATAATTTGTTTGATATCATTGGCCATAAACTGAAAAATATTGATATATTGATGGATCGAAAAGCTGGGCGAGGCCAGCCCGAATTTCAGCATATCGAGATGAGAATTAAGCCCCTGATTAACAATTCCGTCCAGCTCCAGGCCATCCTTAAACAGCAGCAGAATATGATAAATCTGACGAAAGGTTTTGGCCGTAATGTACTCAGCGTTAAAGGGCTGGGTAATCTGGGTCATCAGTTTGACTACGGTTCGTTCGAGCCGATACATCAGCCCCAGTGCATCAAATTTGGGCTCCACATATTCGCCATACATCGAGGGAATATCGGCGGCGATATGGCGCTTGTAATATATGTTTTCAGAGGCTTCGCTGGGACGGGGATCCAGAATAATCGTTTTAAGGCGGTTCATATGCTGATAAATCTGGCGGATCGCCGCTTCCTGATCATTTTGTTTCAGGCAGTTTTTTAATTCACTCAGATCACCAGTCAGATTGGGGCTGTAACCGCTGAGCATGGCCAGCACATCATCAAATTCAAAGGAGTACTTTTCCAGCAGCAGGAAATAAACCCGAAAAAGATCGAGTACCCGCTTGTTGTCCAGCCCCTGTTCCGAACCAAACCGGTGCAATCCCGCCCGGATCGCCTCAATATCCAGACGTAACAGCCCAACCGGGGTGGTTTCCAGCTCCTGACACAGCCCGATCATCGTGTCATGGGGTCGGCTAAACCACTTGCTTTGAGGATCAAGACTTTCATAAATTTCCTGGGGAATCAGCTCCTTTAGCGGTTCCTTATTGCCATCATACCAATAGGTAATGATTTTCCGGGCCAGATCAATATGCGTATTGTTACTTTCGATATGGATCTGTTTGCGCATAAAATGAATCAGTCGATCCTTGCGCCGGGAGGCCTCATCAATGGCAGTGGTCACATCCCGGAGCTCGCCCTCGGCGCCGATTTCTTTGAAATAGACCGGAAATATCCGGGCCAGCTGCTTGATTTCGCGGTAAACCGGGGTGATCTGACTGTTAAGCAGCCGGGTAATATCCCGCTGAAACAGATCGGTGTCCGAAATAAAGATCCCCCCCAGCTTGAGGTTGACAATCAGCGCCGCCAACAGCTCCCGCATCGCCCGAGGATCTTCCTCGATTAATTCCAGCCAGACCCGAATATTTTTAACGTGGTTCGAATCAATCAGAATCTGCCAGTCACTATTGAGACTTAATTTCCCCGGAGCGTTAAAACCCAGTCCGATCAGCGCTTTGGTAAAATAATCGATATTGGCTCGATCCCCGGTGGCAATGATTTCTTTACCCAACGTCAGCAGACAGTCCAGCACGGTATCGCCATGCTCCTGCCTGAGTTCCTGAAACTCGGCCATGATGGTGTTGATAAATTCGGTAATATCCTGGGAATCCAGTTCATCAAAAATATTGCCCAGATTCCGGTTGATATCATAGATCAGATGGTCGTTCAGAGTTGCCATGCCCGGTAAATGCAGGAGATAATACAGATAATAGATGGTTTCGATATGAGTCGGAAATTTTTCTGAAAAACTGCGGAAATAGTTGGCGATGTCATTGAAGAACAGCTGCTCCTGAAGTTCCGGCCAATGAATCGCCTGTTGGCGACGGGTTCTGAGGGCTTCAAAAAATGCCTGCCCAATGGCCTCAATATCGGTTGCCTGTAGATGGGGGAACAATTTCTGCCGGGAGTTAAACCAAACCTCAGCCTGAGAGCTTTGCTCCCAGAAATCAATGCACTGATCCAGAAGATGTGCAACGATCGCTTCCAGAATTTCAGCAAATTCAGGCTCTGCTGCCACCTTATTGAGATAAATTTTGAACACACCGGAATTCTTGACATAAAGCAGTTCATGCTGAGCCATATCCTCCTTAAGGACATCGATACATAAAAAAATAACCGCTTTGGGATACGCATCAAAACTGGCCAGCCGATCCATAAAACGGATCAGAACCTGGCTGAGCAGCGTCCGCTGGCTGTCTTTGAGCTTGGATCGCAGCACTGAGCGGATTATCTCCACCAGAACGGTGAAAGCCTGTTCTGACTCCGGTAGATCATGATAGAGCCAGATATCACCCAGACAAATGGTCTGCAGCGACTCGATGACATAGCGATTATTACGATATTTATGATTGAGCTCGATTAAAAATTCCTGGGTCCGTTTATGAATCCCCCAGTACTCTTTTGATAATTCACCGAACCACTGCTGTTGCTCCGGGATTTCAATATGGGTTTCCCGGGTCTGATTAAGATTGGCCTCTAAGGCCTTTGAAGAAAACACGTTAGCCATTTTATTATCCCCCTGATTCAATCTATTTGGGTAAATGTCGGCTTTACCTTTTCCTCAGTATAGCATAATCACTCGCCGAATTGAAACCGTTTTCGCAGCCAATCCTATTTATTTACTACGTCAAACGCCTCCGAATCGGCTTTGATTCGGAGGCGTTTGGTAAAATCATCGTTCGTCGAGCGCAACGTGAGTTATTTTTGTTGGGCTGGTTAAATAATTACCTTAACCGTATTTCGGCCCGCTTCATGACTAACGTCAAGTGATTTTGCATAGTTATGGATAATCGCCAGGGATAGTTCATTTTCATCGCCCTGCTCCAGATCATAGGCGTCCCCGGAAAAACTGGCCTGGATGGCGATCTCTCCGCTTAAATCCGAATACTCAACTAAAAGTGTGACACTGGCTCTGGGAAAGGCCCGCAATAGAATGGCCAGCACCAGTTCTTCACAAACCAGCTGGACATTCATAATCCGCCGATCGGAAAACATCTGTTTTTTAAGGAAGCTTTCGATTTTGGCATTAAGTTCATAAAGATCAAAGCCGCTGCCTGCCGCCGTGTATTCAAAGGCTGAAATCTTCCGGATAAAGGCCCGGGTCTTGGGCTTCTGTGGATGGTCAAAAATTTCTGCCGGTACTCCGTCTTCGTAAATGCCCTGCTCATCCATATAGAAGACCCGGCTGGAAACATCCCGGGCAAACTTCATCTCATGGGTTACAATCATCATTGTCATCCCGGTTGATGCCAGCTTGCGGATCACCCCCAGCACTTCGCTGACCATGGTCGGATCCAGGGCCGAGGTGGGCTCATCAAAGAGCACCACCTCGGGTTTCATCGCCAGAGTTCGGGCGATCGCCGCCCGCTGTTTCTGGCCGCCGGATAATTCGTCCGGAAAGGCCAGCGCTTTTGACCGCAGCCCGACCATTTCCAGATAGGCCAG
The DNA here is from genome assembly GCF_002435675.1 of Acetobacterium sp. UBA5834. Classification (NCBI taxonomy): domain Bacteria; kingdom Bacillati; phylum Bacillota; class Clostridia; order Eubacteriales; family Eubacteriaceae; genus Acetobacterium; species Acetobacterium sp. UBA5834. The sequence goes on from NZ_DJGY01000003.1 coordinate 6,915, forward strand.
CCCTTCTTCATAAGCTTGCTGACGCGGGATTTTGAGTAGATTAACCGGCCCCAGCATCAAATTTTCGATGATCATCAGGTGGGAAAAGAGGTTAAAGGACTGAAAAACCATCCCCATTTTCTGGCGTAATTTTGCTACATCGGCATTTTTATCGAGAATATTCTGCCCTTCAATATAAATTTCTCCAGCAGTCGGCTTTTCAAGCAGATTAATGCACCGCAAAAAAGTCGACTTACCACAGCCCGACGGCCCGATAATCGAGATCACCTCGCCTTTTTTAATCTCGGTGTTGATATCCTTTAGCACCTGTAGCTGACCATAGCTTTTCGACAGATCTTTTATTTCAATCATTTTTGCACCTCAACAACTTCTGCGTCAATCTCAACAACGCCTTTGACTACCCGTTTCCGGCGTTTGGGGTCAATCTGTACTTCAATCTTTCCCAGTAACAAAATAAACAGGTAGGTGATGACAAAATAGATCGCCGCCGTTACCACCAGTGGAAAAAACGCTTCAAAGGTCCGGCTTCGGATAATATCGGTCATCTTGGTCAAATCCTGGATAGCAATATAACCGACCACCGAGGTCATTTTTACCATACTGATAAATTCGCCTTTAAAAATCGGCAGAATGTGCCGTAGCGCCTGGGGCAGGGTGACTTTAAAAAAGCTGGCCACTCTGGTAAACCCCAGTGCGTAGGCAGCCTCCAACTGCCCTTTATCGGTGGCGTCAATGGCGGTTCTGAAAATTTCTGCCGAATAGGCGGCAAAATTAATCGAAAACCCAACCACCGCAATCAGTACCGGATGGATGTCCACCGAAGCAAAAATAATATAGTAAAGGATCATCAACGTCAAAACAATCGGCACGCCCTGAATCAGCCGAATATAAACGACCGCCAGGCCTGAAATCAGGCCCACCCGGGAACGACACATCGCACAGATGAGGGCCCCTAATAAACTACCAAAGAGCAATGACAACAGCGAAATGACAATCGTCGTTGAAAGTCCCTCCAAAATCAGTTGATACCGGTCTTCAACAACAAAAGTCTTGTTAAAGCTCTCCCCCAATGACGCTATCATGCCAGCCCATTGTTGTCCTCCTGTCGAAGCAGCCACTGCCTGATTTCTGACAATCGCCACAGCCTGATCAGACTTTAGTGGTGTCAAAAAACGAATCGATGCAGCCCGTTCCGGAGTATACGCAAGATAGAAGGCCAGATCAATTTTTCCTGACGTGATACTAGGAATGATCGCTGAAAAATCCATTGGCTTTATCTCCACGTTCATTCCCATCCTGGCAGCCAGACTACGTGCCAGATCAACTTCAAGACCAACCAGTTCGTTATCCTTATAATAGGAATACGGATAATCGTCGCCTAAAACTCCGGCTATCAGGGTTCCTTTCTCGCCAGTCAGATCAACCGGCGTCAGCACTTTTTGGTCTTCGTTTTCGCCCATCCATTTTTCGGTCATCGCTTTTAAACTGCCATCATCGATCATTGTTTTAACCGTGGCATCAAGGGCATCGCCGAGCTGGGTATTGGTCTTACTGACTCCGATTGATGACGAGATATCCGCATAAGGCGGCAATGCAATCAGATCAGGGTTCTGCTCAATAATTTCGGCAACCTTTGACTGACTTGTCAGCAGCGCATCGATTTTTTTTGATTTTAGCGCTTCAAGCATCGACGAAAAATCATTGAATTCATATTCATCAGCCTGATAAAGTGGTCGAAAATTGTCAATATGAACCATCCCGGTAATAAAACCAACCCGCTTGCCATTCAGCTCCTCATTGGTTTTAATGGATTGATCAACCATTGACGCTGCCGCCATATCTTTTCTGATCAAAGCACTGTTGTGCAAGACCACATAGGCATCCGTGTAGAGCACCTCTTGCCCCCGCTCATCAGTCTTAAAGAAGTCAGAAATAATCACATCGCCCTTCCCGCTTTGGAGGGCTGGAATCATCGCCTGATAATCCATGGTAATGATTTCATAATCGAGATTGGCATAACTGGCAAAGCGTTTCATAAATTCAACATCAAAGCCAGTCAGTTGTCCATTTTCATAATAGTTCATCGGTTCGGTTAAACCATTGGTAATAATCGTGATTTTTTTCTCCGGATTTTGGGGCTTGGGTATATCCGGCATTTCCCCACCGGTGTTATTTATCCACCGCTTCACCATCGCTGCTGCCGTACCATCGGCCTGATATTGTTTAATAAAAGCATTGAGCTGCTCATTCATGGCCGTATCATCAAGTCGGACAACAGCGGCAATCTCGATATTGCCCAGCTCTTCGTCAAGCTTGACCAGATCCGGGTTGCTTAACAAAATCCGATCAACCCCAGAGCTATCATAAATCACAGCGGTCACCTTACCGCTTTTAAGCGCCGCCACCCCATCCATAAACTGAGTAAAGTAGGAAATGTCAGCATTGGGCATCAGTTCTTTAGCCACCTCTTCCGGCGGAGTTCCCTCCGGTACGCCAATGGTGTAGCCAGCTTTATTCAGATCACTGCAACTGTTGATCGTTTTCTGACTGCTCTGAGCACCTTCAGTTGCTGCCTGTCGATCGGCCTTGACAACAAAAACCTGGGGATTGGGAAAATAACCAGCGGTAAAATCGACCTTTTCCGATCGCTCCGGGGTGTTATACATGGCCGCAACCACATCACTATTTCCCGATTGGAGACTGTCAATCATCGCTTTAAAGTCCATATCCTGAAATTCGACCTGCATCCCCAGTTCATATGCGATGCGGCTCAGTAATTCCACATTCATCCCGGTTAGCTCCCCATCCTGAACAAAACACCGGGGCTCAGTCAGGGATGTGACGGCTACCCGCAATACCGGGCCGCTGACATTTTTGGGCACGTCAACAATTTCATAGTCGCCGCCCGCTTCCGGAAACCAGTGACCTTTAATTTCCTCCATGGTGCCATCGCTTAAATAGCGGTTCAACACCGCATTAAGTTTCTGGTTAAGCTCCGTATTCTCTTTCTTAAGGGCCATTGCTGTCACTTCATCAGTCAGTGCTTCTGGTAACACCATGGTTCCTTCGTTACTCTTTACAAAATTTCGTGCTGTTGCATAATCCATGATGGCATAATCAATTTTTCCCGCCATCAAGGCCGCTGACTCATCCACGTAATTGTTGAAGCGGTTGATTTCGGCCTCGGGGTATTTTTCTGGTGCCAGTGATTCGCTCACGGTTCCAATCAGCGTTCCAATTTTGGCCGTTTCCACCGGTGGAAGGGGCGTCACCGTCTGACTGCATCCGGCCAGCAATACTATCATTACGACGCATAAGCCTATAAAAATGCGTTTCATCAATCGCCTCCATTTTTCATTATTATTAGTTTCAAAGAAATCCCAGTGCTTTTTTCGGCCTAAATCGACCAGCTCTCGTATTTAGTTCTTATCTGCTCTTCATCTCAAAACAAGAGCCTGATTTAGGATACCAGTTTTTTAATGGTTAAAATGTTTTTGTTTTCTTCAAAACGATAGTCTACGGCATCCATACTTTTTTTAACCATCAGCACCCCTAGACCGCCAATTTGCCGTTCTTCGGCGGTTAAGGTAATATCCGGATCGGGATTTTCCAGGGGGTTAAAGGGATCGCCCTGATCAATAAACTGAATTTCCACCAAGGGCGGTTCCCCATAATTATCAACTTGAATGATGACGTTGCCGTCATCCGGAGCATAGGCATAGTTGGCAATGTTCACAAAAATTTCTTCCGCAGCCAAATCAATCTGAAAGATCATTTTCATACTGGCCCCAGCCGTCTCCAATTCGGTATCGATAAATTCAAGCACCTCCGGCAACTTATCTGTCGATGCATTTACAGTTAATTTCTTCATCTTATCTGATCTCCTTTACTGTTGTTCAACAAATCCACCAAAACGCCCAGAACTTCAATCGTCTTGATGGAATGGAATCCAAGCCTTTGATAAAAGTAGTTATTATCTTTTATGTTGCTGTTTTCAAGATAGATGGGACAATCCCTGAATTTTTCAATCGCATAGTCCATCAGGGCCCGCCCCGCCCCCCGATAGACTGAACCGATCATGAAGAGATAGTGATGTTCCTGATTATAATGGTAGCGTTCGGTAATCAGGGTTTCATTCCTCAGCCGGATCATACTTTTTAACTGAATCAGTAAAAAAAATTTGATTATTTGACCAATCATTCCACTGACAAAAACACTGCGGATACTAAAAAAAGGTTTTCCTTTATGATTCCAGATTGATGCCCCAACAATTTTTTCGTCAACAACCGCCACATGGATTTCGCCATTGCGATTATAGTACTCCACCATCAGTCTGATATAGCGGCATAAATCTTTCTCATTCTGAAAAACTGCCAGGTACAAGGGATCACCCTTAAAGGCCTGACCCAAGACTGCCGCAACCTCTTCGAGACGATGTTGATCCAGCTTTTTATCGCTTATTGTGATCATAACTGCCCCAAAACGAGCTCTTGATCGAGTTCAAAAAGAGTCGTCTGATTTCTTGTCCAGATTGCTTGGCCGCCTAAATTTGACATACTTTTGCATCCTTCATTTGTTATTGCAAAACAAAACACCCGCTCAATTGGGAAGCCCTGATTCTGCTTTTGCTTAAGATAATCCCAGAGTTGATCATGCAACTGCTTCGAGATGCCCTGATGCCGGAAAATCTCATCCACCGCCAGATCCAGGATCAGGATGTAATTACCCCTTCCTTTCTCCAGCGGTACTACCTCATTTTCATTCAGATTGTCGTCGATATATTCCTGATTCGACACCGCCCGCTGATAGACGGATTCATCGACCCCAAAAAAGCTGATAAAGCCTGCCAGAGTATCACCTTCATATGCTGCAATAATCCCTTCCGGGAACTTTACAAAGCGCTTTAACGCCATCCCCTGATTGGTTAAAATGTCATCCCCATAAATTTTGCAATCCAGATCAAGAATCGCCTGAAATGCTTCTATTGACAATTCCTGCCCCACTTTAATGGTGATCTCCATCTGCTACGCCTCAAGCTTGAAGCCCAGCATGGTGATGTCGTCAAATTGCGGTTCCTGATCGGCAAACTCATCCACATCCGCAAGAATGTCAGCGCACAGCGCTTTAATATCATGCTCTTTTTTTGCCGCCACCAATGTTTGTAGCCGTTCCAGTCCATAAAACTCTTTTTTGGTATTATTCGCTTCAGGAATTCCATCGGTGTAGAGATAAATAATATCCCCTTTTTCAATTTTTGATTCATTCATCTTATACTTGGCCGTTTCAATCCCGGCACAAACAAAGCCTTTTTTGCCAGTCAGCATTTCAACCTGACCATCTTTTTTCCAGATTATTGCCGGATCATGACCGGCATCACACCACTGGAATACCCCCGTTTTGACGTTGATAATGGCAATCAGCAGGGTCACAAACATACCCTGTTCGTTGTTATTACACAGGGTGACATTGGCTTCGGTCATCACTTCGTCCACCGGCAGGCGTCGGAGCACTAGATCTTTCACCGTGGCTTTGGCCATGGCCATAAACAGTGCCGCTGGCACCCCTTTACCGGAAACATCACCGATGGTAATACAGAAATGGTCATCATCGACAAAAAAGAAATCATAAAAGTCGCCGCCGACGTCCTTGGCCGCCCGCATTGAGGCATACAGGGTAAACTCGTTCCGGTCGGGATATTCAAAGTTCCGGGGCAGCATCCCTTCCTGAATCAGAGTAGCAATGCGAAGCTCGGTCTCAATTCGCTCTCGCTCCGAGGTGACTGTCGTCAGCTCATTAATATAACGAATAATGTCACTGGTCATCTTATTAAAGGCTTCGGCCAGAATTTCGATTTCATCCCCAGTTTTAACATCGATATTCAAAGCCACAATCTCACTTAAGTTCTCATCAACATTGGTATTAACAAAATCCGTGGCGTTATCGACAATCACCTGTAGCGGATCAATAATCGACTTATTGAGAAACAGCAGATAAATGGTGATAAACAAAATTAAGATCAGGGCCGCAATGGATGACACCAGAATGATGTATTTAAAAAGGGTTGCGTTGATTTCCTTCATGGACATATCGGCCCCGACTACTAAAACCGGATTACCCTCACTGTCTTTTAATACATTAAAGGCCGAAATCAGATAGCCAAACTCACTTTCATTGGTGATGACCACTTTAGGCGCATCCGGATCGGTAAACAATCGATTGGCAGCGTCAATATCTTCCTGGGGATAATAGTCCGTTCCCAGAAAATCACCAAGCCCAAAATGACCGGCCATCCCGGGCGTGGTTCCCTGACCAAACACCTTAAATCCTTCTGCGGTTGGTACATAGGCATAAAGATATTCCAGATGATTCTGTTCCTGCAATGTCTGAAATTCTTTAATCAATAGCTCATAGTCGGCATCAGGCTGTCCCGTTTCATAGTACTGATTGACCTTGTCCACCGGTACAAAAACAGATGCCGTTTTGACGAGTGAGGTGATATTTTCTTCATAACGCTTAAACATTGAGTCCCGATAACTGAAATAGGAAATCAACACAATCACCAGCGAAAGCACCAGTGCCAAAATCATACTGGCTGAGGCGAACTTTGTTTTTAGGCTGATGCGACGAATATTCTTTTGATCTTTCATTCTTGCCACCTTTTTTATAGAATAATAAGTAAATTGTTAAATACCAGCGTCCGATTATAGGCAAAGGATTTTGCTTTCTTGCGGACAATCGATACCCCCAAATAATCCAGGGCTTCATCGGGTTTTTCCGATTCTTCAAAGGGATTATAGCTGGTGCTGTCATCCCGGAGCCTGATGTAGATGTCCTCCTCAAACAGGGCAATTTTTATATGTATATAATGGGGTTTCCCGTCATTGAAGCCGAAATTAATGATATTAGCTGCCAGCTCTTCAATGGTCAGATTGATAAAGTAAGCATTTTTGCTGTCGATATCCAGGCGTTCACAAAAAGCTTCGATCTCTAGCACACATTTTTCCAGCTCCTTTATATCCGCCGAAAGGGTGGTTTCATAAAGATTGTCTTTACTGATTACCGGCTCCCGAAACAGTAAAATATTTCGGTACCCCCCTTGTTTTTTGAGCACCAGGGCCGCAAAAAGCAGGATCACCATGGTCACGGTTTCTGCTGCCACCATCGCCAGTGCTGTCCCGACGACGCCAAACGCCGGAATTAACCAGGCGCAAAAGGCGACCAGCAGCAAAAACCCCCGCAAAAAATAAATAATCCCTGCCAGCGTCGGCCGCTTAATGGTCTGATAAAAATGGGCCATAACGCAGTTAAAACAGGTCTGCACCACCCCCAAAGCAAAGATCCGGATGGTCTGGGCTACTAGCGGCAGGTTATCAGTCACCCCAAACATTGCTGCAATCGGCTCGGCCAAAATTAGTAACAACAGGGCACATAAGCTACTAAGCAAAACCGAGGTCTTTAAGGACAGGCTCATGGTGTCATAAACCCCTTCAGTATCCTTTTCCCCGGCAAAGGTTGCCACCAGCGGCGCCAGGGCCAGTGATATCCCATCAAAGATCGCATAGGCAAACAAGGAAACATTAAAGAGAATATTATAAACCGCCAGTCCCCCGACCCCAACCGTTGCACTGAGTAAATTGTTGATGACGACCAGGGTGATACCCTGATAAATAAAGGCCGAGGCGATTCCAAAACCGCCGTGAAAAAGCAGATAGCCAGCTTTGGGGCTCAGGGAAGTCTGCCCGAATTTAAGATGATTATGCTTTTTTAAAAAATGCATGCCATAAACGGCAATCGCACATAACTGTCCGATTATCATCGCCAGAGCGCCACCAAATACGCCCATATTCAGCCCAAAAATAAAGATAAGGTCCAGTACCAGATTGACGATCACCGAGACGCTAATACCCAAAGTGGACAAAAACGGATCAGCATCACTGCGAATCAACAGAGAGATTACCGGCGCCAAAATGAATATCGGTGCGGTGATGACAATCGGCCACATATAGTCTCTGGCTGCATCAATTTCGGCCCCGCCGGTGAGACCAATGATGGTCGGAAGATAGAGACTTCCCAACACGGCAATGGCCAGACCAACGATAGCAGCAAAAAATAATGCCTCGGTAAAATAGGCTCTGACCCCATCTTTATCCTCGGCGCCGATGGCCTCAGCTACTTTCAGAGAGCCACCAACACCAAAGGCATAACCGAACAGATTATAAACCATGTAGATCGGCATTGATACCGCCAGCACCGATAGTCCAACTTCTCCAAAAGCGTTCCCCAGAATAATGGCATCCACAAAGGTACCCAGCACCACTCCCGCTGAGGAAAGAATACTGTTGATGACAAATACGCGAAAAGCCTTGTTAACAAAATGTTGATTATTCATGATGCCCTCTCTCATTGCTTCCTTTTTTAGCCAGGATAGCCACACCCACTGGTTGCCGTTAAATGATCGACACGTCATTTTTGGTGATTAAATATATGATTGACTACAAACAAAATTGCCTGAACAGAATAAAGTTATACGAGGCTATTATAGCATATAAACGACTTTGATTGTCGAACATTTCTTTACTTCTGCTGTAAATTTTCTTACTCTTTGAATATTATACGTCATCACTGATGCTTATTTTTATAAGCCACTAAAATCACTGAATTCTTTATTTTTATTTTATATTTACCGGGTATCATTAATACGACTCACTTTTTCGATTATTTAATATTTACAAACGATGCGGAGGTCGAACATGCCCAAACAAATACTGGTCGCTGATGATGACAGCGATATTGCAGCAATCATTGCCGAGGTTCTGACGGACGAAGGCTATCTCGTCCACACTGCCAGTAATGGACTGGAAGTTCTGGATAAAATAAATACTCATGAAATCAGCCTGTTGATTTTAGATATTATGATGCCTGAAATGGATGGTCTGGAAGTTTTGACGCAGCTAAAAAGAGAAAGCAATACTCCGGTCATGATCCTCAGTGCCAAGGGCCGGGATATTGATAAGGTCATCGGTCTTCAAATCGGGGCCGACGATTACATGGCCAAACCTTTTTCCCTGGATGAATTGGTAGCCCGAGTTTCTGCCCATCTTCGCCGGGAACACCGTCGCGAAAAAATCAACGAAATAATCCGTCTGAGTACTATTGAACTGAGCAAATCCACCTTTCAGGTTTTTGTCAAAGGAACCCCAAAGGATTTTTCCACCAAGGAATTTCTGATTCTCAGCTACCTGATCGAAAACAAAGGTCAGGTTCTGACCCGGGAACAGATTTATGAAGCCGTCTGGAAAGATGCCTACGGCGGTGATATGACAACTGTCACAGTTCACATTAAAAATATCCGTTCAAAGCTGGGATGCGAAAGCAATCTTTTGGAAACCGTCTGGGGTGTCGGTTATCGTATGACAGGAGGTCACTGATGTCGATCCGCTTAAAACTCTCACTTTCCTTTATTTTGCTGTTTTTACTGGTCGTTGGTCTACTGTTGGCAAGCTTTTTCTTTTTTTATCGCGGCGACTATCGGGATGGTCTGGTGGCCGATCGGGAACATTATGAAGCCCTGGCCGCAGATCTCGTAAAGCAAGCGGCTTCACTTGAGGAAGCAGACATTATTGCACTCCTGGCCGCCCAGACTGAAAACGGGGATCAGATGCTGCTTCTTGATTCCAATAATCAGTTAATCTGGTCCAGTGGTGAGGCGCCGCTCAGTACCCGGCTCAGTGTCAAAGACTTTGTCATCCGTGATGATAAAGTACGCTACGCCCTACGGATCAATTATAATTTTCACAGCCGCAATCAGGTTATTGAAGACTACATTTTTCAGTATCTCTGGCTGATTATTCTTTTAATCATTGCCTTATTTATGTCCATTGCCTATTTCCTTCACCGCTCCATTACTTACCCGCTTTCGGTGCTTCATGACCGGATGATTCAGGATCCTTTGCAGATCAAAATTCAGGCACGACATTACCGCAATGACGAAATCGGCGAACTGGAAAAGCGCTACGATGATATGCTGGTTCGCTTACAATCCTCAGACCGGGAACAGCAGACCATGCTGGCGGCCATATCCCATGACTTACGAACCCCACTCACCTCAATTGCCAGCTATACCGATCGCCTCTCGTCGGGAAAAATCACTGATTCTCAAAAAATAAACCACTATTACGCTGTTATCCACCAGAAATCCGAGGATATTCGACTGCTGATTGATCAATTTCAGGAAGCCGCCCAAATTATTCATCACGATCACACCATGAACTTTGAGGTAGTAACGGCGGCTCGTTTCTGGCAATCCCTCCTGAATCCCTATCTGTCAGACTGGGATGATGTGGATGCCAGTATGGACTATAACAGTCACCTTTCCGACACTGCCCAAATTCAGGTCAACAAACCGGCCCTCCAGCGGGTGATCGGCAATATTCTTTGCAATGCCGTTAAATATGGGGGCCATCCACTTTTTGTTGATGTTCATCTGTTTCAAACAAAACACTGGCTAGTCCTAAAAATAGAGAATAACGGGCAACCGGTACCTGGTGAACAACTGCCGCTGCTTTTTGATCGATTTTACCGGATAGAAGCCTCCCGCTCCAAGGAAAAAGGGGGTAGCGGCTTAGGCTTGTACATCTGCCGGGAACTGATTACCCGGCATGGCGGCAGCATCCGGGCTTACCAGCCTACCCGGTATGATTTTGGCATTGAAATCCAACTACCGCTGATTAGTTCTTAATTTTTCTTTACTGTTTCCATATTTTTATTTTATTTCCCAGTCATAAAATGGATTGTGTCAGGAACACCCGGCATAATCCATTTTTTATGGTCGTTTTTTTAAGCGACCGGGAAAGGAATCATTAATGATGAATGAAACAATGATTGAATTCAAAGGAATCACCAAAGAATACACCATGGGCGAAGTTAAAATAGCAGCGCTGGCTGGTGTCGATTTTACCGTAAACCGGGGCGAGTTTGCCATTATCGCCGGTCCCAGCGGTGCCGGTAAAAGCACGATTTTAAACATTCTGGGGGGCATGGATTCGCCCACTGGGGGTGAATTCACCGTCAACAAACAGCCCCTTCACTGCTACGGAAAAAAAGACCTGATTACTTACCGTCGTCAGGAGGTCGGCTTTGTTTTTCAATTTTACAATCTGATCCAAAATCTGACCGCACTGGAAAATGTCGAACTGGCTGTAGAAATTTGCAAGAATCCCTTTCCGCCTCTGGAAGTATTAAAACAAGTGGGTCTGGAAAACCGGATGATCAATTTTCCTTCCCAACTTTCCGGCGGCGAACAGCAACGGGTTTCGATTGCCCGGGCGCTGGCTAAAAACCCCACCCTACTGCTCTGTGATGAGCCCACCGGAGCGCTGGACTACACTACTGGCCGATCGGTGCTGAAGCTGCTTCAGGATACCTGCCATCGTACCGGCATGACGGTGGTGCTGATCACCCATAACTTGGCGATTGCCCCCATGGGTGATCGGATTATTAAAATCAAAAATGGCTGTGTCGAAAGTATGTCTGTCAACGCCACCCCCCTTCCAGTGGAAGATATTGCGTGGTAAGGAGAAAAGCAATGGGAAATACCATTATTAAAAACGCCTTTAAGGAAGTCCGTTTGTCCTTCTCACGATTTTTAGCCATCTTACTGGTCATCATGATCGGCTCCGCTTTTTATACTGGTTTGAAATCGGTGGGTCCTGATCTTGAGGCTTCCGCCGATCGATATTTTGAAGCAACTCACTTCATGGACTTTCGTTTGCTGTCATCTATCGGATTTAATGATGCCGATCTGGCCGCAGTCCGGAACAGTTCCGGCGTGGAAGATGCCCAACCAATTTATACCATCGATGCGTTTTTGTCATATGGGCAGCAGACCAATGTTGCCCATGTAATTTCAATTCCAGATTCGACCGTGGCCATCAATGATCTTCATCTGGTGGAAGGCCGATTCCCTCAACAATCGGATGAATGTGTCGTAGATAAGCAGCGCTCCGAAGCCGGTCCAAAAATCGGCGACACCATAACGCTCTCGTCAGGAACCGAAACACCACTTAGTGAAAGCCTTAGTGAAACTGTCTACCATGTGGTCGGCCTCGCCGAAAGCCCCTCTTATCTGACCAAAGACCGGGGCACCGCTAAATTGGGAACCGGAAAAATAAATAGCCTGGTATTTCTCCCCGCAGCCAATTTTACGCTGCCTGCCTACACTGAAATATTGGTAACCGCTGCCGGAACGTCGGGCATTTCGACCTTTTCTGAGGAATATATCGAAATAACCACGCCACTGGAAGAATCGCTTAATACCGTCGCCAGCCAACGCGTCGAAATCCGCCAGCAGGAACTAAAGGCCGATGCCGAAGCTCAGCTGGCCGCACAAAAAACAGCCTTTGCCGCCGCGAATGGCATCGCTGATCCCAGTCTTCTGGATTCCTCCCCGGAATTTTTAGAAGCTCAAAAATCAATAAATGAGCTGGCGGCACCCCAATGGCATGTCCTCAACCGAGAATCCAATTCGGGTTATCTGGATTATCAAAATACCATTGAAAGTACCAATGGCATCGCCAGTATTCTGCCGCTGTTCTTTTTTGGTATTGCCACCTTGGTCTGTCTGACCACTATGACCCGAATGGTGGAAGAACAGCGCACCCAGATTGGAACCCTCAAAGCGCTCGGTTACAGTAATGCTGCCATTGCCTTTAAATATCTTTTATATGCGGCGACGGCCAGCGTTTTAGGCAGCCTCCTGGGCTGGGCCATTGGTTTTATGCTCATTCCCCAGGTCATCTTTAACGCTTATCGGGTACTTTATACTTTACCCGAAATGACTCCGGCTTTTCATGTTTCAATTGCGTCATTATCGGCGCTTTTTGCCATCTCAGTCACCACTGTCGCCACCTTTTTAAGCTGCCTGACCATCCTTCGCTCTGCCCCTGCGGAACTGATGCTGCCCAGTGCCCCACCACCGGGCAAACGCATTTTTCTGGAAAACGTTGACTTTATCTGGAAAAAGCTTCAATTTAGTCAAAAAATCACCTTTCGAAATCTTTTCCGTTACAAAAAGCGCTTCTGGATGACGGTACTGGGTGTGGCCTGTTGCACTGCCATGCTGGTTGCCGGGCTGGGCTTACGGGACTCCATTGCTACCCAGGTCGCCGAAAAACAGTTTGGTGATATCATGCGCTACGACGTCTCCCTGCAATTAAAAGAAAATTTGACGATGGAACAAAAATCAGCTCTGGTCACTACCCTGGCAAACACTAACCTCTCTACGTATCTGGATAATACCGTTAATAACATCTCGGTGCAAGGTAGCACCGACAATTCAGACCCTATCGACAGCCTGCTGATGGTGCCCGCCGATCCGGCCGCTTTATCCAACTATTTTATGTTGCGCAGTTATGATACCGGAGAGCCCTTAGTTTTATCCGATCACGGGGTGATTTTGACCCAGAAACTTGCTAAAAACCTTGATGTCACCACCGGCGATACCATTGTGATTAAGGAAGATGAAACGACTACCCAGCTTGTGCTGGTGGAAGGAATTGCCGAGAATTACCTTCAGCATTATGTTTTTCTATCTCCGAGCTACTACCAAACCATTTATGGTGAGCTGCCTCAGCCCAACCAGGTTCTGGGCCTACTTGATTCGACCCTGTCACAGGAAGATCTGGCCGCTACCCTAATGGCCACAGCGGGTGTTTCCGCCGTTCGCTTCACTTCTGATAATGAACAGGATTTTCAAAACACTCTGGGAAGTATCAATTATCTGATTTGGATCATTATCATCGCTGCAGCGCTACTGGCGCTGGTGGTGCAATACACCCTGACAACCATCAACATCAGTGAGCGGTTCCGGGAGATCGCTACCATTAAGGTATTGGGCCTTTATGACCGTGAAGTGTCTGCCTACATTACCCGGGAAAGCTATCTGCTCACACTATTCGGAATTCTTCCCGGCCTGATTGGTGGGATCTTTTTGCATGGTTATATTCTGGATGCTGCCGAGGTTGGCAATGTAATGTATGTTGAGTCCATCCTTGCTCAAAGCTTTATCCTCAGTATTTTGCTGACTTTTATGTTTACCTGGCTGGTGAATCTAATCATGATTGGCACCCTTAAAAAAATTAATATGGTGGAGGCATTAAAAAGCAATGAATAGAAAAGAGAAACCCGCTAAAAGAAAAAACAACAGCGTCAGAAAAAAGATTTTGATTCTTATCGGCAGTATTCTGCTTTGTATCGTGATTGCCGGAGTTTCCTGTTTTATATTCAGGGCTTCCGATTCGTCAAACTTACCCGATCCATCAGATCTCAGCTCCTCTGAAATTTCAACCCCAACCACCGGCGTTGAAACAACCTTTACTCAAACACTTGATCAACTGATACAAACCTCGAATCGGATCACTGGTCTGAAAATTAATCAGACACTACTTTCACTCTCAGGATTGAATCAAGCCGTTACAACCATTATGGATAATCAAAAGCAGATTATCGCCCGGTGTCATGAACTCAGTGAAACGACCGCGGATATCCCTGAATCTGATGAAAACATGACCCTGTTTTCTGAAATTAATCAACTCAATAAAAACTTGGATTCCAATTGTGATCAGATCCTGGAGGCCAAAAAACAACGAGACCTAACTGCTTTGGAAGCGCTTTTGAGTGACACTGCCAACCTGCAGAATGGGATTATTGACGCACTGGAGCAGGTCTCTTAAGATAACTTTTAGCGATATCTATATTCATATTCCTTAATGAATTCTTAATCAAGAATCATTTCAAGATACCCTTAAGCATTTCCCTGTATAGTATGAATAAGCAAAGCATCATCAAACACTTAACTATTCTAACCTTTCATGAAAGCAACGGCCCGTTGAAAAGCCGTTGTTTTTATTTTTTGAACATTTATCCCCTTCCAAGCTTTGTTATTGCGCAATTTTTTGCCAACCAACTTTATCAATCGAGTTCTACCATCGTATTCTTCTTAAATTCCTTTGACAAAACCAATTCATAGCGATAAACTGAAAACAGTAGCCTTTGTATTTGGCACTGAATCGGTATTTGCAAAATAATTGAGGCACTTAAATCGACTAAATATTTTTATATAGGGAGAAATTCTAATGGGAAAGTTGTTTTATCAAGGCCACGGTAGTTACCGTCTTGTTTCAGATCAGGGGATTGTAATCTATGTTGATCCATTTGCCGGATCAGGCTACGATCTACCAGCCGATATTGTTTTGATCACCCACGAACATCCTGACCATAATGATTTGTCTCTATTACGCCAAAATCAGGGATGCGTTGTCATCAGACCGGAAACGATCCTGATTAATGGCGTTTATGGTACCCGCTCACTTCATGAAATTGTTATCCAGGCCGTGCCTGCCTATAACTCCGGACATGATAAAAACAAGTGCGTGGGTTATCTGATCGTCCTTGATGGCATTAAAATCTACGCTTCCGGTGATACATCCACCACCGCCTATATGCAAGACGTTTTATCCAAAGAAGCCATTGACTACGCCCTGCTACCAATTGACGGCTTTTACAATATGGATCCTCAGGAAGCATCTGCATGTGCGGCAGTCATCGGAGCCATCCATAGCATCCCCATCCATATGAAACCGGGGTCTTTGTTTGATCGTAAGCTCGCCGAAACCTTTGTTGCCAGAGGTCGCCTGATTCTTGAACCCAATGACGAAATAAAACTGTAAATTTTTAAGGAGGTAGTGCAATCAAACCGATCATTAGAGAACGATCCTTTTATAAACTAGTGGCTACCATTGCCATTCCCATCACCCTACAAAGCCTGATCACCATTGGTGTGAACATGACCGATACGATGATGGTGGGCGCTCTGGGCGAGGTGCCATTGTCTGGTGCCGCTCTGGCCAATCAATTCATTATGGTTTTTCAAATCTGCTGCATGGGCATTGGCATGGGTGCTTCGGTGCTCACCTCCCGTTTCTGGGGAATGAAAAACCATGCTGCTTTAAAAAAATCGATTACCATCATGTTACGGATCTGCCTTGGTTTTGCGCTAATCTTTTCGCTTGTAACCTTTTTTGCGCCTGAAACGATCATGCGTATTTATACAAATGATGCAAAAATTATCCAAGAAGGTGTGCGCTATTTTAAATGGGCGGTTCCCTGTTATCTGCTCTTAGGTCTGTCACTGACATCCACCATTGTGCTACGCAGTGTCGGGCAGGTGCGACTCCCCTTAATTTCGTCGATTTGTGCATTTATTATCAATATTTTCTTCAACTATTTGTTTATCTTCGGGAATTTAGGAGCCCCCCAGATGGGTATTGAGGGTTCTGCCCTATCCACACTAATTGCCCGATTTTTCGAATTCTCATTTATTTGCGGTTATTTATTTTTTGTTGATAAAAAAATAAACTACCGGCTCAGGCATCTCTTTATGCGCTGCCGGGATATCCTTAAAGAATACGACGAGATTGCTATTCCGGTTCTGGTCAGCGATATTTTACTGGCCCTTGGCAATAATGCGGTGGCGATGGTGATCGGCCGGTTGGGCGTCAGTTTCGTCTCGGCCAATGCCATCACCCTGGTGCTGCAACAACTCAGCACGGTATTTATTCAGGGCATTGCCAACGCCAGTGCCATCATAACCGGCCACACCCTGGGTCGCGGTGATGAAGAAGCCGCCCAGCAACAGGGAATCACCTTTTTATATCTGGGCATTGCGGTTGGCATCGGTGGCGCCATCCTTATCTGGATCACCAGCAAACCGATGATTGGTCTTTACACGCTGACCCCAGAAACCCAACAAATTGCGTCTCAGCTGATGTTTGCCATCGGTTTTATTGTGATCTTTCAGTCTGCCAACAGCATCCTGACCAAGGGGGTTCTGCGCGGCGGCGGGGACACCCGGTTTTTAATGGTAGCAGATATTATTTTCTTATGGGTGGCCTCAGTGCCACTGGGCGCCTTGGCCGGTTTGGTCTGGCACCTACCCGCCTTTTGGATCTATACGCTGCTTAAAATTGATCAGGTGATCAAAGCGATCTGGTGTATTTACCGATTGAAGAGCCGAAAATGGATTAAAAAAAATTGCTGCTGCTCCTATCAGTCAAAATCATTAAAAACTCCCCAATATATTAATAGTCATTTCATCACAAAAGTGATAAAATAAAACAATTATCGATTGGCGTTCTATACTTATTAATGGTTTTAATAAACTAAATAATCCCTATCAGAAATGGAGGTAACCATCTTGCGAATTACCAGAGACGACTATCATGGCCGAACAAAAATAACGAAAAAAGAAAAAAAAGAACCGCTTAAAGAGGCACCCGCTGAATCTCCAGCGCCGTTAGAAGCCCCAACATCTGCAGACGCGCCTTTAAGCACCTCGACAAATCTTCCCCAGCCAAATAAAAACAAGGTCGATTTATCGGTAAAGTTATCAGATACTGAAATTAAAAAGCAGTTATCGATATTGGCCGAAGAAACCATGCACCAATTATCAGAAGAAAATAAAACTCTCAGGGATGTTGAAGATATCTATCTTATTTTTAAAGGTCAGATGATGGTCATTAACAAGTGCCGCTTACTCACTGTCAGCGAACAGCAGGAACAGAACGCCCAGGTTTATGCCTGTTATTATAAAAAGAAATTTGAGCTGACAAAACTGGAAATGAAAAAAAAGATGGGCTGATTTTTTTCAGTTTTGCCAACCAATATTATCAAGAATTCGTATCTGAAAAGAAACAAAAACCATGGAACCAATCATGCTCCATGGTTTTTTAGTTCTTTCTTATCGGTCTGGAATTGTTTCGGTTATCAAATAACTTGTCATGGATATGGATCCCAATGTGCGTGAATCATTAAAAACGGTGATTGTCCTATCTCTATCTGATGCGCCCAAAACGTATAACAGCGGATAGAAATGTTCGGGGGTAATAAACGCCAGCTTGGAGGACTCGCCTGCCAAATGGTAATCTATAATCGCCTCATGCTCCACCTTTAAAATTTTCTGCTGAATGTAGTCATCAAAGGCATCTGCCCATGGATAACCGCCATCCAGCGCCCAGTTAACCCGGGACAGATTATGAACAATATTACCACTGCCCAAGATTAACACCCCCTGTTCCCTAAGTGAAATCAGTTCCTGTCCGATTTTATAGTGGGTTTCCGCAGCTGCATGCATATCAATGCTCAACTGATAGACGGGGATTTCTGCTGTGGGATACATGCGATGCAGCACCGACCAGGTTCCATGATCAATCCCCCAGGTGTTATCGACTTTAACCACCCGGCTGATCCGGTTTCGGGTAATCTCTGCCAGTTCCGGCGCCCCAGGGGCCGGGTAGACAACCCGGTATAGTTCATCCGGAAACCCATACATATCATAAACCATCTCTGGTTTTTCCGAGTTGTTGATTCTGGTTTCTGCGGTGTACCAGTGGGCTGAAATAGACAGAATTGCTTTTGGTTTGGGAATTTTCTTCGCAATTTCTTCCCAACCCCGGGTAAATTCATTATTTTCAACTGCATTCATGGGTGAACCATGACCAACAAACAATACCGGCATTTTGGGATTCATTATCACTACCTCCTGCACATTGAGATGATCTCCGATTTTAATCTGATCAATCACTTGTTAGATTTGATTATAACACTAATTGAGGCATCGCTACTTAACAATTCTTTGATACTGGCTTTATCGACACTGACAACCTTAACCTCAGCACTACGCCTCACGAGGCGGCCAACTCAAGCAGGGTATCCCCGGTAATCCGATAAACCGTCCATTCATCCATGGCTTTCGCCCCTAGCGAAAGGTAAAAGTCGATACTTGGCTGATTCCAATCCAGACACCACCATTCCAGACGACCACACCCCCGTTTCACAGCTATTTTGGCAAGCTGCGTAAGAATTGCTTTGCCATAGCCATGTCCACGGTAGTTCGGCAGTACATACAAATCCTCCAGATATAGCCCAGCCTGGCCCAGAAAGGTTGAAAAATTATGAAAGAATAAGGCAAAACCAATTTCTACTCCATTCAACTCCGCAAAAATGACCTCAGCCGTTTTCTTTTCAAACAGCCATTCCGTTAAGCCTGCTTCGGTGGCCACAACCTGATCAAGCATTTTTTCATAGCTGGCCAACTCCTTGATAAAATAAAGAACCAAACCTACATCCTCTTTTTCTGCCTTTCTAAAGGTTAGCCCTGAGTTTACTTCACTTTTCATTTTCTGTTCCTTTCATAAAATGGTTCTCAAAGAAATCCGAATTCGTACTGAGTGACACTTATGGAAACGCATTTGTTTTTAAACCATTATTATCTATTTTCTTACTGTTATTCTAGGTTGTATTATACTACAAATATTTTACGGCAACATCAATTTTCCGACTTTGAGAGGGCATAAAAAAAGGCGTTATAAGCGAAGTAATCCTTCGTCACTATAACACCCCATGCTTTATCCAACTAATTTATTTAAACCCCAAAGCGCATCCCCGGCCATCCATTGTTGACAAATCTTTACACCTTCTGCTGCATTGGCAGTATATCCGTCAGCACCAATTTGTTGGCCGATTTCTGCAGTCACAGGATGTCCACCAACAATTATTTTGGCCGTGACCCCTGCTGCTCTTAAGGCGGTGATGGTCGCTTCCATCGAGTCAATCGACATGGTTAGAATCCCACTCAAGCCAATGATTGCAGGTCTGCAATCTTTGGCTTTCTGCACAAAATATTCAGGATCAACATCAATTCCCAAATCGACAACCTTAAAGCCAGCCGCTTCTGACATTATTTTAAAAATATTTTTTCCGATATCATGCAGATCGCCATAAACGGTTCCCAAAACAATCGTTCCCGACACCTTGGCTTCAGTCTCCCTTAAAATTGGCTTTAGCCGATTAACGGCTTCTGTTAATAATTCCCCTGCAAAAATTAAATCCGCAACAAAGTACTCCCCTTTTTCGAAAAGCGCTCCGACCAAGCCCATACCACTCTGACAAGCTGTGACAGCTTCGCGAACTTCTAGTTCAGAGGGATTCTCCGCAATAAAATCATCGAGTAAATCCATCACCCTTTCTTCATCCAAATCGCCAACTGTCCGTGTTAAAATTCTTAAATCCAGCACTCCAATAACCTTCCTTACTGCGTTTTATGCCTAATTTAGCTTTCATCAATTAAAGAGGTGATCGCATTGATAACTTTAATGTATAGCAATAAGCATGCCAACTTTTTAATATTAAAAAGTTCAACAAAATGACGATTTCATCGCGATTCTAAAAATTCACTCTGCCGATTCGATTGCCACAAGTGAAAACCTGCTTTCTTTTTTTTCATTCCTGAAAACAAAAAACAAACCGATTTTAACACTTAATCAGTGAAATCGGTTTGCTTTGCTTGTTGTAGTCTTTCTTGATCTGATCACTTATTTATGATTGTGAGTCATTATACTTTTTTGACAAATTCGGATTTTAAAGACATTGCTCCGAACCCATCAATTTTGCAGTCAATGTTATGATCACCGTCGACCAGCCGGATATTCTTCACCTTGGTTCCCTTTTTGAGATCCTGGGAACTGCCCTTCACTTTAAGGTCTTTAATTAAAATAACCGTATCACCATGATTTAAAACACTTCCGTTAGCATCCTTAACGGTGAGTTCGCCTTCGCTGGTTGATGTCAGGGTCCATTCATGGGCACATTCCGGACAGATCAACAGTTCTCCATCGGCATAGGTATATTCAGAATTACATTTCGGGCAATTTGGTAAATTTTCCACGCTTTATTCTCCATTCATTATCTTTTTATGGTTTGAGCTATTCATGTTATCATACTCTTCGACAATTGACAAGTAAGCCAGATCGCCGATCTGAACTATGATCTGCTTTGTTTGGCGGTTGTTTTTTGAATTTCTGGTTAATCATAATGCTGGGTAGCTTGCGTCATCCGTGCCATCGGGATCTGTATTACTGCCCGGGTTCCGCCGCCCGGCATTCTGTTTATTTCCAAGCCATGACCGTACAACCGCACTAACCGCATATTGATATTTTTTAAGGCCACCCCTGTGCTGTCACTGCCGTTTTGGCACTTTTCAAAAACATCCTCGGGAATACCAACACCATTGTCGATAACACTGATGATCACAAAATCCGCACGGCGGTGGGCTGAAATTTTAAGAGTTCCGCCATTTTTTTGCGCTGACAAACCGTGCTGCACGGCGTTTTCAACCAAAGGCTGAATCACCAGTGGCGGCAGCAGACATTTTATCTGGTCTTCAATATCATAAATAATATTTAGTCGTTGGCCATACCGAGCTTTCTCGATAAATAGATAGGCTTCCACCAGTTCTAGTTCCTTTTGGAGAGTTACAAGCTTATCCCGATTTTTAAAATCAAAGCTGCCCCGCAGGAAAGCACTGAGATTTGCCAGTAAATCCCGGGTCATCTGGGGTTCATCCAGGGAAAAAGCGGCAATGGTATTGAGGGCATTATAAAGAAAATGCGGTTTGATCTGCGCCTGTAAAAAGGCAATCTCCGATCGCAATAATTCTTCGGTGGAACGATGCAGCGCCTCTTTTGTGGCGATCAGGTTCGTAAACAACTGCACGTTTCGAAGCGAAATTGAAAACTGAGCAGCCAGCAATTGCAGAATCTCAACCTGGCTGTCAGTAAAAACCGCTTTGGCCAAATTGTTTTCAAGATATAAGATGCCGGTGATCAACCCCTGATTTTTAATGGGTAAACCAATCAGGGATTTCGTTTGGTTTTTTTGAATATAGGCATCTTGTTGGAACTCCCCTTGTCCACTCGCATCGCTTAGCACCACCGCTTCGCCGGTATGAATACAGAAATTAATCACCGCCTGGGGTAGCAGCTTGGCAGCTTGCTTGAGGGCAACCGACTGTAAAACGTTTATATCGTTCTCGCCTTCTAAAAACGTTGCATCGATCTTCCAGCCCTGTTCATCCTTTAAGAGTAGCATGGCTTTTTGAGCTCCGGAATTCTCCACCACAATTTTCATGATTTTTCTTAATAAATCGGGAAGTTCGACTTCTTTTGTAACCGCCTGATAGGCACTGGTAATGGCAATCAAGTCGATGGGGGGGACGGCCAGCTTTTCCGCCAGCGCCATTTCATTGCTGGCAAGCTTGAGCACCCCTTCGTATTTCTTTGTCAGCTGCCTGACTTTTGCCCTTGCCCCCCACCGCTGATAGCCCCGGAAGGCTTCGGTCATAAAAAACCCGGCCTGCCGCTTCATGCCGTGCGCTAAAAACATTTTGGCGGCCAGTTCATTGACCAGCGCTTCATCCCGAAGAAAGCCGTTTCGGGCCGCCGTTTCGGCGGCCAATTCGTAGTATTGAAGCGCCTGATCCTTTTTCTCTTCAATCCGGGCCAGTTCAGCCTGCAGCAAATATTGCAGATGTTGAAAGTTTTCCGGACAATAGCTTGACCAGGCCTTTACATATTTGTATTCACGCTTTAGTCGCTGGATTGCCTTTTTCCGTACTTCCCCCTTCATCCCAGCGAGGTTAGCTGCGACTACCAGAAAGTTGCAGATGCGACACTCCACCACATAGGGGGTTCCGGCATGATATTTCAGATATTTATCGGATACTGCCAGATAGTCCAGGGCTTTTGCATAATCATCATATAAATAATGAATATACATCTTTTCTTTATAATAAACCCCGAGGCCGGATAACGAATTTGATTCCCGCAAATTTTTAAGACATTGCTCTTCACTGCCGATGATTCCCATACCGCCATTTTGTTCCTGGGTCTGTTGGGATACTCCCAGCGAGAATTGATGATCCGTTAAACCCAGGTAGTTGAGCCTGCGATTAATAAACATAAACGACATGCTGTAACCGTACTGGTTGTTGGTCTGTTTGATTAACGACACCTGTTCCATCGCTTTTTGGGTTAATTCGGTCAAATCCCGATTCGCCTTGAAGGCATACATAAAGGTTCCGGCTAAAACCACCTGATAATGATCGCCATACCGCAAAGCATCTTCCATAGCTTTTTTAAACCACTGATCCACATCCTGAAAAGATTCACTCCAGGCATAGCCTAAAAAGCCGTAGGCAAATAAAACCCCAGCCCGATACTTGGCCCGGTCTTCCGTTTCAACCAGCTTAAGCGCCAATTTGTGGAATTGATAGGAGCCCTTCAAATCCCCCATTACCGCCAGCAACACCCCATAGCCGGAATAAATCGAAGCTGCTTCCTGGCTGTTTCCATATTGAAGGGTCAGACTCAAACTCTTTAAGGTTGAGAACAGAAACAGGTTAACATTGCCGCCGTTATAGGTCACACTGTTTAACTCACTCATAATCCGGATCATCAGTTTGACGCGATCATTTTGCAGCGGCGGCGCATATAAGAGTTGCTCGGTATTTTTCCCCAGCAGCCGGCCCTTGACCAGCGCCAATTCTCTTATAATCAGATGAAAGCCCGGTTTAAAGGGCAAGCGAATTCCCAGCAGCCGTAAGCCAAGAACCCCATAGTTGATCACCTGATCCAACTGTCCTAGATACCGATATAAAACACTCTGCATCAACCTTATTTCAGCC
The DNA here is from genome assembly GCF_002435675.1 of Acetobacterium sp. UBA5834. Classification (NCBI taxonomy): domain Bacteria; kingdom Bacillati; phylum Bacillota; class Clostridia; order Eubacteriales; family Eubacteriaceae; genus Acetobacterium; species Acetobacterium sp. UBA5834. The sequence continues at coordinate 30,490 of NZ_DJGY01000003.1, forward strand.
TGGTCAATGGCCGTTTTGGCATGCTTCATCAGCATCTCAATCTGAGCTTCGGCCAATGGGTATTCTTTATTTAAATAGGCGCATTCCGCATAGGTCTTTATCAGCTCAAAAGTAAGCGGATAGTCCGCTTCCCAGGGGTTATCCGGCAACAGACTGATTGCCGTTTCAATGTACTGCCGGGCCAGCGCAAAGGAGGTGGCGGTTTTGGCCTTTTGGGCAGCCCACAAATTTAATCGCAACACCATTAAGCGTTCCTGCGTGTCATTAATCAAGTCCAGCCCTTCATTTAAATGACAGACGATTTGAATCGCCTGATCCGCTACCTGCTCCGGCGGCAAGCTCTGCCAGATCTTGTTACCAATTTTTAAATGCAGCTGCTTTTTGCTTTCCGGTGGAATCAGGGCTTCACAAGCTTGCTGAATTCGGTCGTGGGCAAATCTGAAGGTCTGCCCCGCCTCTCCCAGATAAAATTCGTAGTAATTATTTTCCGGGATAATAATTTCCCGATCAATGGCTTCCCCCAGCTGATTAAGGATCGCCTGCTCATCCAGATTCAAAACCGCCATCAACAGCTTTACATCAAATGCGGTGCCAATTAAAGCCCCTGCCTTTAATAAGTCCTGAGTCTTTGGTGGCAATTTTAGAATTTGCCCAATCATAAAGTCAACAATATTATCACTGATGGCACACTTCTCGATTTCATCCTCGTCCCATTCCCACTGATGGTTGTCCTCATTGTAATAAATGTACTGGCTGGTATGCAGGTGCAGCAGTAGATTTCGGACAAAAAAGGGGTTTCCCTGAGTTTTCTTGTGAATGACCCTGGCCAGCACGTCTGCTTGATCGGGATGGCAATGGACGGTATCGCTAATAATCCGGGCAATATTCCCCTGATCCAGCGGCTTGACAATGATTGTCGCCGCCTGATCCGATTTTTTTAATTCCTCAAGGCAACGATACAAGGGATGATTTTGCTGAATTTCATGATCCCGATAACCAATGATCACCATCAAGCTGTTCATATCATCAAGGGTCAGCAGATATTTGATCAATTCGACGGAAGACTGATCACACCACTGAAAATCATCTAAGAATACCGCCAATGGTTGTTCTTTTTTTGCGAAGGTTTTAATAAAATTGCCGAAGGTCGTTAAAAAACGGTTGCGGTTCTCGGTTGGCTCCAGTTCTTCCACTGCATCCTGATCGCCGATGATCAACCGCAGTTCCGGAACCAGGTCAATGATCAATTGACCATTATTATTTAGTGCTTTTAGCAACCGTTTTTTCCACTCTTCCAACATCAAATCCGATTCCTGCAACAGGATTCGGACTAATTCTCTGGTCATCTGGGTAAAAACATAATAGGGGGTATTGACCTGCAAGGGCTCCGCTTTTCCGCTGGCAAAAAAAACGTTCCGTTCCGCTGCGGGCCGAAAAAGCTCTTTTATCATCGCCGTTTTTCCCACACCGGCAGCACCGCCTACCAGCAGGATTTGTGAAACCCTTACCGAAGCCTGCTCAGCGAGCTGCCGGATTATGGCCCTTTCTTTTTCCCGGCCATAGAGTTTTTGCGGCAGCCCAAATTTATTTGACCAATCATCCCGTCCCAGCGCAAACTCTTCAGCCCTCCCGGACGCACTGATTGCCTCTATGGCTCGCTTCAGATCACTGATTATTCCGGTAGCACTTTGATAACGCCGTTCCGGTTCCTTTTCCATTAATTTCAGGATGATCTTTGACACCGCCCTGGGGATAGCCGGATTAAGATAATCGGGCGCCACCGGTATTCTGGCAATGTGACAATGCGTCAACTCCAGCATACTATCCGCCGTAAATGGTTTTTGCCCGGTGATTAATTCATACATCGTCACCCCGAGGGAATAATAGTTTGAACGATAGTCGACGGTTCGACTTATTCGTCCCGTCTGTTCTGGTGAAATATAGGCAAACCGGTCTAAATCAAGAAATTCTTTTCTGGAGATTGTTATTTTTTTAGGCATCTGCATCGTTGTCATATCATTATGATCCACCGCTGGTTTTGCCATAAAAATATCGGGACTCACAAAAGCAAGAATCTGATTTTTTTTATGAATGTCTTCAATCGCTTTGATCATTTCAACAAATAACTTTAAAACGGCTGATAATGTATCCTTTGAAAGCGGTTGCTTGCCGCTTCTGATGCTTTTCAATAGTTGGCTGTCAAAATTTGCCAATCCCTGACGGTTCAGCTGACTAAAGCCATGCTTTTGCTCCTGCATGTATCTTGCCCCCAAATTTTTTTACTTCTTTGACATTCCCTCTTTAAGCTTGTTCAAATGCTGAGTAAGGATTTGAAATCAATGTTTTCATATCAATATTTTCCCATGATTCGGCTTCTTTTTTAACATTCTGATAATGGGCAAGCGCCGCTTTTTTATTATTCAGCAAAAAATAAACCGCAATGATTTTCACATGAATCGAGGCATTAAAGGGAAAATTCTTGGCCAATTTCTTTAAATAAAGCAAGGCCGACTCAAATTTCTGTTTTAGAACCTCGGTTTCAACAATCTTTTCCATCAGCTCCAGATAACAAAGTTCCAATTCAGCCTGTCTTCCTGCTGCCCATAGATATCCATTATGCATTAAATAACCTTCCTGATACAACTCAATGGCCCGTTTTTGCTCTTCCAGGTTGAATAGGCTGGCTTTAAATTGTTTATATAAGTCCAAAAATTCATCATAATCCCAATAATCCGGCCGCCATGTCAGGGCGCACTTGCCGCCATCTTTGCGGCTGCTATAAATGGCATTATGCAATCCAAAATGATCCAGATCCTTGCGCAATTGGTAAAGCGTTGTATAAAAAATAGATTGCGCCCGTTCGGTATCCCGATCATACCAGAGTTCTTCCATGATGTTTTCTTTGGAAACAGCATGGCCCTGTTGATGAATTAAAAAAGCCAAGAGTTCTTCCGCCTTGGCCGTCCGAAATTGCATTGTTTCGCCTTGCTCCGAAACCACCGAAAATCATCCGAATGAACGAACAGACACATAACAATGCTTTTGGGGGCGACCTTGTTCTGCCCGTCTTTTTTTATAGCGCATCAAGGTTTTGTTGATTCGATCTGCGGTTAAGGGCTTTAAGATATAATCAAAGGCTTCAATTTCAAAGGCATCGACCGCATAGCTGTCGTAGGCGGTAACAAAGACAATTGCCACCTCTGGTTTGATTTCGTTGATTCGCCCGGCCAGTTCAAGCCCCAGCATCCCCGGCATTTTTATATCCAGAAAGATCAAATCGACATCAAGCATCGGTAAGGCTTCCATCAGCTCATCCTGATCGGAATAAGAGCCGCATACGTTTACCCCGTCACATGTTTTTAAAACACTTTCGGCTATTTTTAGAGCTGGTAGCTCATCATCTACAATTATTACTCGAATCATTGGTCCATTCTCCCTTAATGTGTTCTTTGTTAATCATATCATATTTTTTAGTTTTTATGTGATGGCGTCGCAAAAACTAGTCTAAAACCGCTACATATAAATGGCATTGAAGGTGATCCGTTTCAGTGTTTCAAACCAATCGATTGGCCTCGCTTAACAGGGCTGGTCGTCATAAAAAACCACTTGATTTCGGCCCGCTTTTTTTGCTCCATATAAAGCTTCGTCAGCCTTTTGATAGAGAGTCGCAAACGAACAGTCCGGCAATTTCTGATTGGTTACCACGCCGATGCTGATGGTAACCCTTTCTTCAAGAATATCGGCGGTTTCTTTTTGAACCATCATAAGAATGTGCTGGATAATCGCCTGGGTTCGTTTTTTGCCACAATCCATCAAGGTCAAGCTGAACTCATCACCGCCAATGCGGCCGATCAAATCATCTTTACGAATGCACTGCTTGATGGCCTCCACGACTTTCAGAATCACGACATCCCCGACAGGATGGCCGTAACGATCATTGACCGCCTTGAATTTATCGATATCGATGACCATAAATGCCGCCTGAACCGAGCTGGCCGCATTGACATAGTCAATATAGGCATGCTTGTTGAGGGTCTGAATATGACGATCCATCTCCGCCTGACGTTTCAGCATCAGCTTTTCAAGTCTGAAATTAGTCACATTGCGGATAACCGATACACTACCGGAATAATGATTGCGGTCACTGATAAAATGATGCTGATCAATTTCGTAATATAAGCTGTCGCCTGAATCATTTTCCAGTTCGATTTCAACCGTCCCGTTTTTGCGCTCAATCAGAGCCTTTTGCCATAAGGGCTGGGCCCGCAAAAAGGCAGTATATCCGCTATAATCATAGCGATTCCGGTTTTGAAGCGCAGATTTTTTGTGGCCTGGAGGAGCCTCTTTTTCGGTCATCTGCCAAAAAAAACGTTCTGCCGACTGATTCACTTCAACAATCTCTCCCGCTGCCGATAAAACCGCAATCCCATCCGGCAGGGAATTGATAATCCAATCCTTTGCCAGCGGAGCAATCGTTAAAAAATCATACCGATAAACACTGTAGGCAATAAACAGGTTGGGAATTAAAAAGATCACCGACATCGGAAACACTTCCTCGTATCCGGTCATCAGGTAATTTTTAACGATTAACAGCACCAAAGCCAGGGTAAATCCAATCAGAATGTAAAAAACCTGTTTCTGTCCGCTTTTAACAATTCGGATTTGAAACAGCATCAGAATAACGATGGAAGCAAACATCAGAGCAAAACGCAACAACACAAACATGTTTCCTAAAAATGTCAGTTCGACAACCAGATCCCATTGCCCATTTATTTCTACAAACTCCACCGATTTCCGGATCAGGTCGTGGCTCGGATTGGTAAAGGTCAAAACAATCCCAGCCAAACTGAGAAAGGCTGCCAGCCACACCAAATATTTCAGAAAGCGGTTTTTATTTTCGGTATATTCAATCACAAACCAGAGATTCGCCAGCGGAATGAATGCCATCCCTATCTGAATAAAATTTCGCCAGAAGACCTTTTCTTCATAGCTTTGGGTAAACATGCTGATGGTGGAACCTGCCACCCATAACAAAAGCAGGGCCATCGAGCATAAAAATGGCAACCCGCCTTTTTCGCTGCGATGCCGGTAACTGACAAAGACTAAAAAAAGTGTTACCAGTATCGTCGCAATATTAATGATTAAGACTGTCTGTTTCATATCTTCTTATCACTTCCTGGATTGGCTTCTATTTTGAAGGTTTTTTATGTATTGAATAAAAAAAGGGGGAATCCCCCCTTTTGAGTTTGTCGCCTGCCAATATTTCAATCAGGCAATATCAGCCAACCTCCGGCGCACCGGCAAACTGACTCTCATACATCTGTCGATAGAAGGTTTCACCGGCCAACAGCCCTTTGTGGGTTCCTTTTTCAATGATGTCGCCGTCTTTCATCACCAGAATCATATCCGCTGATTTTATTGTCGACAGACGATGGGCAATGACAAAGCTAGTTTTTCCCTCCATGATTTTAGCCATGGCATTCTGGATTGCCACTTCGGTTCGGGTATCGACGCTGGACGTCGCCTCATCCAGAATCAATAGGGTCGGATTAACCAGCATCACCCGGGCAATCGTCAACAGCTGCATTTCTCCCTGGGACAGGCTGCCATCTTCACCAGCGATCACGGTATCATAGCCCTGTGGCAGGGTCCGGATAAAATGATCACACCGGGATGCCGTAGCTGCTGCGACAATCTCCTCCCGGGTGGCATCCATTTTGCCGTAGGCGATATTTTCAGCAATGGTTCCGTTAAACAACCAGGTATCCTGGAGAACCATTCCCACGATCTTTCTCAACTGGCTTTTTGACAGCTCCTGAATATCGGTATCATCAATCAGAATACGCCCGCCATTTAATTCATAAAACCGCATCAGTAGATTAACCAGTGTCGTTTTTCCGGCCCCGGTTGGACCGACAATGGCCACCATTTCATTGGGTTTCACCGACAAACTGACGCCCTTCATCAGCATTTTTTCGGGGATATAACCAAACTGTACCTCCTCAAAGGTCACTGCTCCCCGGGTTTTGGGCAATTCTTGCAGCGTGGAGTGATCTGGCCGCTCTTCTTCCTCATCCAATACATCGAAGACCCGCTCCGCTGATGCCATCGCAGACTGGAAGGAATTAAGAAAATAGGAGGCTTGGGTAATCGGCTCGGAAATCTGGTTGACATACTGCAAAAACGCCTGGACAATCCCAATGGTCATGGTATTATTGACAACCAGAATCCCGCCGACAATCGCCGTCATGACAAAACCCAGCTGGGTTAGAAAGCGAATCACCGGATAAATGGCAAACATCACAAACTGGGCTTTTTTATTGGCTTCATATTGGCGCTGGCTGATGGCTTTAACTGTTCCCCGCACTGCTTCCTGACGATTAAAGGTTTTGATGATCAGATTCCCGGTGTACAGCTCTTCGATTTGACTGTTTAATTCCCCTAACGCCGACTGATTATCCAGCGCCACCTTGAAATTCTTAGCTGAAATCCATTTAGTAACGACTACACTGATGGACATGGCCAACAGAATCAACACCGTTAAAAAAACATTGAGCGACAACATCACCACGATACTGACTGCAATATTGACCGTACCATTAATAAACTGGAGTAACCCGGTTTTTAATACTTCTGCCACCCGATCCAGATCATTGGTGGTTCTGCTTAAAAGATCGCCGGTCTGGTGGGAATCATAGTAGCGCAGCGGCAGCCTGGTTATTTTTTCACTGATTTTCTGGCGCAGGGAAAGTACCAGCTTTTCACCCACACTGGCCATGGTATACTCTTGCACAAACGAGAAACAGGCACTAAGTAAATAGGCCGCTGCCAGCAGCATCAATGGCACACCAATAATTTCTGCCAACTCGGAAAAGCCTCCGCCGGGGCCGTTTACCCTTAAGTTGTCAATCAGAGCATCGATGGCCCATCCCATAATCAGTGGGGTCACAGCAAACAAGCCAATACTTAGCAGTGTTGACAAAATAATCAATACTACAGCAACTTTTTGCTCTAAAAGCAAAGCGATTAGTCGCTTAATGGTTTTTCTGGTATTTTAGGGTGCATCCGCCATTTCCGGGTCTAACCCTGATCGATCTTGTGTATTTTTTTCATCCATGACTTAACCCTCCCTTTTAACCTGAGAATCTGCAATTTCCCGATAGAGACTACAGTCTCTCAGAAGCTCTTCGTGACGGCCAATTCCCGCAATGCTTCCGTTATCCAGCACAATGATCTGATCCGCATCCATGATACTGCTGATGCGCTGAGCCACCACTATCAGACAGGCATCTTTCATCGCCAGTTTCAGTTCACTTCGCAGCGCCGCATCGGTTTGATAATCGAGTGCTGAAAAGCTGTCATCAAAAATATAAATGGGTGCTTTTTTTACCAGCGCCCGGGCAATACACAGACGTTGCTTTTGTCCGCCTGAGAAATTGCTTCCACCCTGGGCCACCGGACTCTGATATCCAGCTTCCAGCGTTGTAATAAAGGCCTCTGCCTGAGCAATTTTAACCGCCTGCCGTAAATCCGCATCAGTGGCATCGGGCTTACCGGTGCGCAAATTTTCAGCAATGGTGCCACTAAACAAAAATGCTTTCTGAGGAACATAACTGATGGACTCCCGCAGATCGTGCTGGGTCATTCTTCGGATATCATTTCCCGCCACCAGAATCTGACCTTCCTGAATGTCATAAAGGCGCAGCATTAATGCCGCAATGGTACTTTTACCGGAACCCGTCCCCCCGATAATGGCCGTGGTTTTTCCGGCTTCACAACAGAAGCTGAGGTTTCTCAAAACCGGTTCTTCCGCCCCCTGATAAGAAAAACTGACGTCATTAAAGACGATTAGCTTGCTGCCCTTTACGCTTGGCGATGCTACTGCTTCCCGATCATCGGCTATCTCAGGCGCTGTATCCAACACCTCGCTGATCCGTTCTAGACAGGCAATCATCCGGGGTACCATCACAATAACCATCGCCGACATCATTAAGAACATCAGAATAATCACGGTATATTGCATCACTGCCATAATGCTGCCGATCTGAGTGGTGGCCTGCAACACCAGATATCCTCCAAACCACACCACCGCCACCATGGTAATCCCCATAATTGCCCACACCATGGGATTAAACATTGCAAAAATCCGATTGAGGTGAATCACATTGTCGGCATAGGCCACAAAGGTATCATCTGAGCGTTTCTGTTCATAGCTGGTATTATCAAAAGCCCGGATCACCCGGACCCCGACAACCGATTCCCGAACAATCCGATTCACCCGGTCGACCCGGGTCTGGATGGTTCGGGAAACCGGGCTGGCTTTTTTAAAAAGAACCAGAATCAGAATCATAAAAATTACCATTGCCGCCAAAGGAATATAAACCAGCTCCATGCTGACCATCCCCGTCATCACCACAGCAGCCACCGCAATAAGCGGGGTTGGTAAAATCAATTGGGTGATCATGATCATGGTCTGTTGAATAATGGTAATATCCCCGGTGGCCCGGGTAATCATCGATGCTGTTCCGAATTGATTAAACTCACTGACAGAAAGATACTGGGTTTTGTCAAAAATCAACTCCCGCATGTGTTTGCCGGTTAGTGATGCCAGATCAGCACACAAATAACTGCTCCACAATGAAATGAGGGCAGTAATTCCTGCTGCTGCCAACATTTCCAAACCAATCCAAAGAATGGTGTCGATGTCTTTTTCCATGATTCCCACGTTGATAATTTGCGCAACAAAAAACGGAACCAATAAAATTCCAAACACCTGCATCAATGTTACCAGGAAAATCACCCCCAGCATCCCTTTTTTGCTTTTTAGAAATGTGATTAAATGATTCATCTCCAAACTCCTCCCTTTTTACCCGAAGGCCTTGAGTAGCGATATTGCTATTTTTGCTTTATCATCATATTTAAAATTTCTACCCCCTATTTATTATTATATTTATCCAGATTGAACCGAATTTGAACAAAAACCTTATTTGCGTCCCGACGCTCCGAGCGTCCTTGCTTCTTTATGTTTAACCGAACAAATCAAGGGTATCAGAATAAGGCGATGCGGTAATGCTAGCCAATCTTATTTCAAGGACATGAACTCATGAGTAAAGTAAAAGAAACACGTCTGCCTTATCTAAACAATACCTCTGTCATTTTGATCACAATGGCCATCAATCTCGGCATCTTATTGATAACCGGGTGGGGTCGTTCCTTCGATTTGATGTTTATTCTTATCGATGGTGCCATCAGTGGTGTTGTAACTGCCCTGATCGATGTCTTTTTAGTTCGCCACTATGTTGACATTGCCCAAAAAAATCGGACCTTACCAACTAACTTGCCGGTCAATCGGTTTATGATGAAACTGCCTAAAAACATCTATCTCTTTGCGGCCTTGTGCGCTCTTTTTTTTGGTCTGCTGACACCACTGTTTAACGGCATCGTCTTTAAATACTATGATTTTGACACCCTTTCCCTTGCTCAGATGCTTGTTTTAAAGGTGATCTATTCCTATTACCTCAGTGCCAAAATAGTGGAGTTGGCCATTTTTCGCTTAGTCCAGCCGGATTTAACCGGACAACTGCCCGATCAAACAATAACAACACCAACTAAACACTCTGCTCCCCGGGTTACTTATTTTCAACAGCTGTTCAATAATTGGATGACCGACTTTGGGTTAAATATGTTCCGTGGTCTGATTATCGGCACCACCATTGTGACTGACGACAATTTTGTCCTGATCGCTCCCACCCTGCTGCGCAGTGTCGATACAACCGGTTTCATCTCCGGGGTCATCGTCACCTTTATGACCGTTCCCTCCGTTTCCCGGGAAATTATTTATTCGGTTGACTCCGGGAAGACCAAACCATTGACAGAATCAAATCCCTATGTCGCCTGGCTGCCCAAAAACCGCTGGCTACTGACTGTTGTTCTCTGCCTGCCGATCATTGTTCTGACCACCATCGTCTATTATGTGGTCATGAGCTTTTTCGGATTTGAGTCCCTGAATTTTTTCCAGTTTTTCTTTATCCGAATCGCTTATACAACCATGCTGGTGAAGGCGCTGGTTCCGCTTATTATGTTTCGCTACATGCAGCCCCATGCGGTTTAAGCTCGGCCAAACAACACTCCATAATTTTTATAATCAGAAGCTTTCCGTATCCAATCGGCCATCTTTAATCTGATGCAATTTTACCATTACCAGTCTGGCCAACGGCTGGGCAATCAACGCTTCCACGGCAAATGAAATCGCAAAATTTCGAGGCCATTTATAAAAAAACAAGCTAATTGGCTCCATGCTCACTTGTCGACTGCCGATCCAGGTACCGATGACTGTCAGAAAGATTGACATCAGGAAAACACTGCATAAAATATTCGCCAACATATGGGCAGAAAAACTGTCCTCTTTTGCGACAATCTTGCTGGTTAGCCAACTGGCCGGTTTGTAGGTCATTAACACCAATGCAATCACGGTTATCCAGATCAGCGGCATAATTCTAATCGCTTGGGCCCACACATCCATCCGAAAGCCAACTTCAAAACAGGTAATCAGTGGCGCAATGATGTTCACCGAGATGACTGAGATCACCGCCATAAACAAGGCAAACTCTTTTTTGCTTCGTGGCAATTTCATGTAAAAATCCATAAGCCATTTCCTCATTTCTTAATTTTTGAAATTCCGGCAAAAAAAAAAGCGCAAGACCAAAGTTGATCTCACGCTGAACCATTATACGCGCTAAAATTTCAATGCTTGTATTATACCCGAAGTAAAAACATTTTGTAAGTGAATTTTTTATTTTTTAAATTCGATCAGCCTGTTACAATACCCTGTTTTTAGCGACCAACTGCTCTTTCAAACGCTGCCAGATGACTTTCAGAAGCCAGCATTAGCGATTCAAAGACAGTTCGCACATTTTGAGGCAGGTCTTCAGCCAAAAAGCGCTGATACATATCAATGTTCATGATTTCTGCATCTACTCCGACCTGGTAGCTGGCTTTTAGCGAATCGGGAAGGACCACGTCAGCGGCGGCATCATTTACCGGGACAGCGAACCCTGACGCTTCAAACAACGGCAGTAAGGCGCTGATATGCTTTTCCTCAGCTTTCACGATGTTTTTATACGGCTTTACCGAACCATAAACGCTGATAATTTTTGCATATTCGGCCTGGGCTGCATATTCATCCTGAATGGCATAGGTCAACATTTCTTCCAGGGTGTAGCTGTCATCTGCCAGAGCCGCTGCAGATCCTTTTGAAACCTCTGCAGCCATAACATTGGCGGTAGCGAATAGAATCGACAAGACAAGGGCAGTAATTGACAGTAATTTAGCTTGTTTTTTCATACGACTCAACTCCTTAATCGTTTTTTCTATAGAAACATCTTAAGCCGATTCTGTGTCAAATCGATGTCAAAACGACTAATTTTGAAATTATCTTAAGCTTTCGTTCGTTTCGGCCTTGGATGAAACGATTGAAAAATTCACTTGCACCATGGAACATATCCGGCCTGGCCCATGACCTCCCATTCTGGAATGATGACATCAGACATACTTATTTATCTAATCGACAACCGGGGGCCCTACCGGATCATCACGACGATCATCCAATTCGAATTGATAAACTAGCCCCGATATTCCCAGTTCCAGTCGCCATGATAGATCATCCGTTTGTTCATCCCGCCATCAATGGTAATGGTTTCTCCGGTAATAAAGCTTTGCCCGATCAGAAAGAATACCATTTGAGAGATGTCGCTGGGATTTCCCACCTTACCAGCCGGGATCGCTGCCTTATCGGTTTGGCTGTGATCCTCCCGACCGTTTACTTCAATCCACCCCGGGGCAATGCAATTGACGCGTACCGCCGGCCCCAGTGAGATCGCCAAGGCATGCGTCAGGGCGACAATCCCGCCCTTGGCACTGGCATAGCTTTCGGTATCCGGCTCTGATTGAAAGGCCCGGGACGAGGCAATGTTGATGATATGACCCTGGTTTTTTATGAGCTGATCCCGGCACAGGCGGCTCAGTTCATAGGGTGCTTTAAGGCCCACTGAGAGGACATAGTCAAACATTTCATAGCTTAAATCGGACAAAATCCCTTTGTTTCCCTGACAGGCATTATTAACAAGCACATCAATTCGCCCAAGCTTCTTCATGGCAAAATCCACAAATGCTTTCAGACTTTTGGGATTGGCCACATCGCCATAAAAGTAAAACAGCTTGGCGTACTGGGCTTCAAATTCCCGGGACAAGGCTTCATCAAAATCCATAAAACAGACCTGATCCCCCGCCTCAAGAAAATCCAGACAAATCTGTTTTCCAATTCCATGTCCACCCCCGGTAACAAGAATTCCTTTATTCATCGCAAACCCCTTTCGATTCCTATATTTTTTTATTATATCACAACCCATAAAAATGTAATCCGTGGTTGATTACGCTCATGATTTACAATTGATCATAGACCACATCGGTTACCGGCTCCAGCCACTCATTGCTGGCACCTTCCTGGGGGACGGATAGCGACAGATGGGCAAATGCCGATACGTGTTCCAGTTCGTATTTTTCCATTTAATTTTCCTCTCGCTGAGTGTTTAAATGACTAAGCTTCATAAACTTCTTTGGCCAGAGCAAAGGTGGCCCAGGCATTGGGCCAGCCGACATAAAAGGCCAGGTGGGTAATCATTTCCGCCATTTCCTCGGCACTGACACCGTGATTTTGGGCATTGAGTATATGATACTTAAGAGAATTATCAAAAATCCCCTTGGTCATCAAAGCGGTTACGGTAATCATGCTGCGATCCCGTGCCGATAATTGATCCTCCCGGGACCAGACCTCGCCAAAGAGGACATCATCATTCAGTTCTGCAAATTTAGGAGCGAATTCGCCGAGGGCATCCCGGCCTGCTGTTTTTTTTTCATCACTCCACCCCCAGTTGATTAACCCATTCGACCATCTCATCCTTTGACATTCTTGTGTTAAGCAGCCCGCCCTCTTTGATAATCGTTGTTGCTGACATACTGCCTTTCAAGTTTTCAATAGTCTTGCCAAAGCCGCTGCCCCCGGAGGTGGCAAACAGCACAACGGTTTTGCCGGAGAAGTCGTAACTCTCCAGAAACGTGTTGATCAAATGCGGGGCCACATACCACCAGATGGGAAACCCGATGAAAATAACGTCATAACTTTCCACATCCGCATTTTTATCCGCCAGCTCCGGTCGTGAGGCCAGATCGTTCATCTCCCGGCTACTGCGACTCTTTTTGTCATTCCAGTTTAAATCAGCTGATGTATAAGAAACAGCCGGTTTAATTTGATATAGATCTGCCTTGACAGCCTCTGCCAATGTCTTGGCAACCTGTTCCGTTGCGCCGCTGGCTGAAAAATAGGCGACTAATTTTTTGCTCATGCCAAAATTCCTCCTAACAATATTTTTTTAACTATTTTGTAACCGCATCACCAGGCCGGATCTTCGTCAAGCATCTTCTGGAAATCTTTCAGGGCTGCGGGAATGTCGATATTCTGGGGACAGACCTGTTTACACTGGCCGCATTCAATGCAGGCACTCGGACGTTTGTCCTCAGCCATTCCGGCAATGGCCATAGGCGCAATAAAGCCCGGCTGGAACTTGTGGTCATTGTAATGATGCAACAGGGTGGGGATATCCAACTCCTGGGGACATTCCGCACAGCAGTATTTACAGCCCGTGCAGGGCAGCATCGTCAGCATACCATCTCTTATTTCTTCGACTACGGCCAATTCTTTTTCGTTCAGCGGTTTTGAGTCCTCAAAGGTTTTTAAATTGTCTTGTAGCTGTTCCCGGTTTGACATTCCGGATAAAATCATCTTGATGCCGGAGAGGCCCTGTAAAAAACGGAAAGCCCAGGCGGCTGTGCTTTCATTTGGTCGCAGTTCACGGAGCTTATTGGTGTTTTCTTCTGAAAAACTGGCCAGAGCTCCACCCCGCACCGGTTCCATCACCCAGATCGGGATGTTTTTGGCGACCAGCATTTCATAAATTTCATTGGCCTTCTGCAATTTCCAGTCCAGATAATTGAGCTGAATCTGGCAGAATTCCATGTGTTCACCATAGCGTTCCAGAAAACGCTCAATGGTAGGTTTCAGACCATGGGTCGAAAAACCCAGATGCTTGATCCTGCCGTTTTTCTTCTGCTCAATCAGGTACTCAACAATGCCCCAGCGCTCATCAAAATACACCTCGATGTTTCGTTCGTAGACATTGTGGATCAGATAAAAATCAAAATAATCAACACCACATTTCTCCAACTGTTCCTCAAACTGCGCTTTTGCATCCCAGCTTTCCCGAACCTCATAGCCGGGGAATTTGCTGGCCAGGTAAAAACTGTCCCGGGGATAATTTTTAAGTATTTCTCCCATCGCCCGTTCCGAGTCTCCACCGTGATAGCCATAGGCGGTATCAAAGTAGTTTACCCCATTTTTAATCGCAACATCGACCATCTGAGCCGCTTCTTCCTGATTAACCGGGGCAAAAAAGCCTTCTCCGATGGTGGGCAGGCGCATGCCACCAAAACCCAGCGCCGACAATTTTTCATTTTTAAAATCCTGATAAATCATATTTTCCTCCAATTTCTAAATCGCAAACTTTTTTTATCGCTTTATTGTTGATGATGAATCGATTAACCCCTCGTAACTGATGGTTCTGTTTTTACTGGATTTTCAGTTTGTTATACGCTTCATCAGTCACCGGTTCCAGCCATTCATTGCTAGCCCCTTCAACTAAAACCGATAAGGAAAGATGCGCAAAGGCTTCGTCGCTCACGGCTCCATGCCAATGCTTAATTTCCGGTGCAATGTAAACCACTTCGCCACTGTTTAAAAGCCGGGCATCCTTTCCCGCTTCCTGATACCAGCCACGGCCGCCAATACAAATCAGGATCTGGCCTGCGCCATGATGGATGTGCCAATTGTTGCGACACCCTGGTTCAAAGGTGACATTATAAATCCCCACCTTTTTGCACAAACTGCGATTATGAAGATTATGGGTAGTTCAAAGGTGACATTATAAATCCCCACCTCTTTGTCATTTAAGAGACTTAGATAGCTTTTACCAATAAAATAGGGGGCAAACGCCAGATTTTCCTCACCTAATGCGAAATCGGATACCTTTTCCAGTGCTTCTTTTTCCATAATCTCGCTCCTTTTTTGCTTTCATTTTTCATTATTTCCATGAAATTTGGGACAGTTCTTTTATGATTTCGTTATTTATTTCTGATTTACTTCAATCATTTTGATGCTCTTGGCCGGGACCCCGCCGACAATCACTTTAGCCGGGACATCTCTGTTAACCACCGCCCCTGCGGCGACAATGGCCCCGTCACCAATGGTAACCCCGGGAAGTACTGTTGCCTGGGCACCGATCCAGACATTGTTTCCAATTCGAATCGGCGCTGGATACATATCACTGCGTTTTTGCGGATTACTATCATGGTTGAGGGTAGCCAACACCACATTATGGCCAATCAGAACTCCGTCACCAATAAAGATGCCGCCCTGATCCTGAAAACGGCAACCTGAATTGATAAACACATTTTTACCGACGTGAATATTTTTACCACAATCGGTAGAAAATGGCGGAAACAACCCAAAAGTTTCATCCACTGGTTTACCTGTCAGTCTGGAAAATATTTCTCGAATTTCTTCCGGCGGATGATAACTGCCATTGAGCTCGGTTGTCAGTTTCAGAGCTTCCTGGGAGATGGCATGCATCATCAAATGGACTTTCGAGCCACCTTTAACTACTTCTCCCTGATTTAAGTGTTCTAAAAATTCATCAATATCCATTTATTTTCTTTAATCCTCCTATACTTTATCATTTGATCATCCCTGTTATTTTCCAAAAACAGTTACAGCCTGTTTCATTTTCTCAATTATCGGCACGCCAAAGGGACAGTTTACGATGCATTGACCACATGCGATGCATTCGCTGGCGTGGTGGTTAAGCAGCGCATAATGATCTTTAAGGGTCTCCGGCACCGCTTCCTGAATCAAGGCCAGATCCAGATATTTATTCACAGCGGCGATGTCAATTTTTTTGAGTAGGGGGCACAATGGCCGCAATACATGCAATGTCCCCGGAATGAAGCATCAGGGGCATTTGCCAATATCTCACTATAGTCTTTCTCTGCATCACTTGCGGTTGCATAAGCCACCGTCGCCTGGATCTGTTCCTGACTGGATACCCCCACCATCACCGCGGCTACCGCCGGACGGGTTAACGCATAATGGAGGCATTGCACCGGTGTCAGCGCCTGTCCAAAGGGCGATTCTTCCTGACTGAATAACACCCCGGCAGCATGCGTTTAATGGTCCGCTTTAAGCCGGTGCTTTCCATCTGAATCCGCCGGATCCCGATGGTGGTGGTTTCCTCAAAAATAATCTGTTCCAAGGTTTCGATATCTGCTTCGCTACAGATCACATTGAGGAGATAGGCGGGTCGGTTCTTCTTCATATAGACCGGGATATAATGGACATCTCTGGCCCCAGCTTCAAATAATCGCTCCATCACAAAGCCCAGAATCTCACCGCCGCAGTCATCGATATTGGTTTCCAGTTTATAGATATCGCCGTTTTTCTTTGATTTGTCAGTGATCAGCATCGCCCGCAGCAGGCTGGGTCGATCATAGGTCCGTTTGCCAGCTCCGATGCCGGTTTTTTCAATCGCAAACTGCCTGGGCAACTGGTCACAGGTTTTGATGGCCGCCACAATGGCTGCCCCGGTGGGGGTAATCAGCTCACCGTTTGTATCGGTAATATGCAGATTCAGCTGATGGCTGGCGGCAATATGGGTCACTGCTGGCACCGGCACTGGAATCACCCCATGCTGACAGCGTACAAAGCCCCGGCCTTCATAAACGTCCGGCACAATCACTTCCCGGATATTAAGATTATCCAGACAAACAGCAACGGCCACAATATCGACAATGGAATCCACCGCACCCACCTCGTGAAAATGAACCCGCTCCCGGTCCACCCCATGGGCTTTGGCTTCGGCATCGGCAATAATCGAGAAGATCCGGATGGCCAGTGCTTTGGCATGATCGGTGATTTGAGCCTGGTTGATAATCTCAACAATTTCCGGTAAACCCCGATGATCATGGGAATGGTTCTTTTTTTCCTGATGCGGATGATGATGTCCTAGTTCTGTTAGGTGATGATGGGTGTGTTTTTCGCCCTGATGGTGGTGATCATCACCATGCAGATAGGCCATATCGTGATCATGGTTGTCCTGATCCAGAATGACCTGAAAATCACAGACATCCAGCCCCGCCTTTTTCACCCGGCTGATGACGGTCTCAAACCCGGTGATGGGCAAGCTTTTTAAAGCCTTTTTCAATAGCTGCTGATCGGCCCCCAGATCAAGCAGCGCTGCCACTGTCATATCGCCGCTGATGCCGGAATAACATTCCAGGTATAAGGTTTGGCTCATGATCGTACCCCTAAGCGGTTAATCTGGGTGGCCGTATAGCCGGCACCATAGCCATTGTCGATGTTCACCACCGAGATCCCGTTGGCACAGGAGTTGATCATCGTCAACAGCGCCGAAATACCACCCAGGCTGGCGCCATAGCCAACAGAGGTGGGCACCCCGATAACCGGCTTATCCACCAGTCCGCCGATGACACTGGCCAAGGCGCCCTCCATCCCGGCCACTGCAATCACGCAGTTGGCGCTCTGGATCACATCCAGTTGCGAAAGAATCCGGTGAATCCCGGCAACCCCTACATCATAAAGCCGTTCCACATGTGAGCCAAAATACTCAGCAGTCTGGGCAGCCTCTTCGGCCACCGGAATATCAGCGGTACCCGCCGAACAAACGGCAATTTTTCCGACCCGTTGCTTACCCGGTTTTTCGATTTTGATAATTCGGGAGATCTCGTCGTAAACAACTTCCGGAAAGGTCGCTTTGATCATTTCGTACTGTTGCGGATTAGCCCGGGTTCCCATCACCTCACCGTCTTCTTCGTAGAGTTTTTTAAAGATAGACAGTAAATGGGAATTTGCTTTACCGCTGCAAAAAATCACCTCAGCAAAGCCGGATCGCACCTTTCTGTGGGTATCCAGTTTGGCATAACCCATTTCTTCAAAGGGTTGCCGACGAAAAAAAAGCTCAGCTTCCTCAATTGTTAGATCCCCGTTTTGTACTTTTTTTAATATTTCCTGTGTTTTCATTTTTCCTCGTCTTATCACTTCTTTTTATTTTTTCTTTAATATATATTCTTTTTTAATTCGCTTTCATCACCTTGATACCATTAACCCTATCACCTGGAGTCCACTTCAAGTCAAGTGCCTTTATCTATTCCTTAAAAAAATCTCCGTTCTTTTAAGAAACAGAGATTTCTTTCCGCTTATTTAATTCAGTTAAACATCCTTTTCTTTATCCCAGGACAGCACCCCGGTCACTTCGGCTTTTTCATAGATATCAATTTTGTAATTCAGCCGTTCCAGTGTCTTTTGCATATCATCCATTTTTTCCTGAAGTTTTTTTCGTTCATCTGTCAACAGTTCTTTCCGGGCGGAAATGGTTTCATCACCCTGCTGGGTCAGGGCACAGTATTCAATCAGGGCTTCAATGGGAATCCCCGCGGAGCGCATGCATTTTGCCAGTTCAATCCAGGCACAGGATACCTCATCATAATCGCGAACGCCGCTCTTGGTCCGTTTCACCGGCGGGATCAGGCCAATCCGCTCATAGTACCGCAGCGTATCCGGGGATAAATCATATTTTTTGCTGACTTCAGTAATGGTCATCACATATCACCTCGAATTTTCAAATTTTCTTATATATCATTTTAATGTTTTTATCTTATCTTAACCATATCACTTGGAGTCCACTCCAAGTCAAGCAAAATACTTTATTTCTTTAAAAAAATCTCCGTCCAATTAAGGCGGAGATTTTTAGCTTCAACTTTATTCTAAGGTGGCTCTGACATTTTTTAATTCCTCAATGATGGCAATGTTCTGGGGACAGTGTTCTTCACATTTGCCACATTCCACACAATTGGAGGCTTTGGCATCTTGGGGAAACATCGTCTGGTATAGACCTTTGGCTTTGGGGAGGGCATCAAATAGATAGGCATTATTATAAAGTGCAAAATGTCCGGGAATATCGACCCCGGATGGACAGGGCATACAATACCGGCAATTTGTACAGTTGACTTTCATCTTTTCGGTGATTGTTTTCCTGGCAAAATCCACTAACGCCAGTTCTTCATTGGTTAGTGAATGGGCTGCCCCGGCATTGGCCGTATTGACATTATCAACCACCTGCTCCATCGTCGTCATGCCACTGAGTACCACCGAAACCTCAGGATGATCCATCACCCACCGCAGCGCCCACTGGGCCGGAGTTCTTTTGATTGGCGCATTCTCCCAGGCGGTTAAAACGTCCTGGGGTAATTTATCAACCAGGGCCCCTCCTCTGAGCGGTTCCATAATGGTAATCCCCAGTCCTTTTTCAGCCGCATATTCCAGACCTTTTTTACCTGCCTGATAGTTTTCATCCAGATAATTGTATTGAATCTGACAGAACGACCAATCATAGCTGTCGACAATTTCGATAAATAAATCAAAGTCATCATGAAAGGAAAAACCGGCATATTTGATTTTGCCGTCTTTGATGGCCTGATCCAGAAATTCAAAAACGCCCAGACCTTTCAGATTTTGCCAGAAACCGCGATTAAGACCATGCAGCAGGTAGAAGTCAATGGTATCCGTTTCCAGCCGTTTCAGCTGTTTAGCCAATAATCGCTCCATATCCGCCCGGGACTGAATCAGCCATGACGGCAGCTTTGTGGCAATTTTAACCCGCTCCCGATAGCCGCCCTTTAAGGCCCGGGCCACAAAGGGTTCACTCGCACCGCCTTGGTCAAAGCCGGTGCCATGATACGGATAGGCGGTATCAATGTAATTCACGCCATGATCAATGGCATAATGAAGCATGGTGATGGCCTTCTCATCATCAATCTTATTTTGAACCCCATCGATAACCGGTAACCGCATGCAACCAAATCCTAAAACTGAAACCTCTTCATTTGTTTTTCCGAATTTTCGATACAGCATCATTCAATCTCCCTTGTATTAAATTCAAACAATCTGATTATTGATCTACTCTTATTATAATCCCGTCCGAACTTTAGTCCAAGTCAATTTTTAACAAATCTACATTTTTTACTATTTTTTTTTGCACCTGATTCTTAACAATCACGAACGTGCGATCTCCTCAACCACAGATTTCAACCATCGATAACCTCAACATCACCAGATCATCACAATACCCTGTTATAGTAATCCCATCACAAATAAAATTGAAAGGAATTTTAACCATGATAAAAAATAAAAAACTGCTCCTGACCCTGCTGGTTACAGCCACTATCAGCGGTCTTTTGCTGACCGGCTGTACTTCAACCACGGCAGAAACTAAAACGGCCACCACCAATGAGGCCGCCGCATTTGAGGATAACGCCAGTTACGGCGAGGTAACCGCCGTCAGCGGTAGCACCATCACCTTAGCACTAGGCACCATGAATATGGGCAATGGTCAGACGCCACCGGATCAGGGGCAGGCCCCAACCGCAAACAGTAATGCGGGAACCCCGCCAGAAAAACCGGCTGATGATCAGACCACGCCCCCAGCTGATGGCAGCACAACAGCTCCCAGCGAGGACACGACCGGAACCATGCCAGAATTTTTAACCCTCACCGGTGAAACCGCCACGATTGAATTAACCGATGCCATCACCCTGACGCAAATGAGCAATCAGAAGCCCGATCAGCAAACAGCTGGAAGTACCACCGCTACCGCGGCTGATATCACTGTTGGCAGTATCTTGAGAATCATCTATCAGACGGACTCCACTGAAATAGAGTCCATCGAAATCATGATGACCCAGCCCGATGCTGCAGCCACTACCAACACGGCCCTTTAATCTTCTCTGAACGATCCTTTAAAAAACGCCTGATTTTCACTAAGAAAATCAGACGTTTTTTTACTCAGGTCCCAAGCCCTGTTAACCCATTTTCTCCAGGCCACTTGGGTTAACTGAGGGCCAGTCTTGATTTTTGTTCTTTCTTGTCAGCATACATCTCTTCATCGGCAATCTGCAGCAGGGCATCAATGTCCTGTCCATCCTCAGGATATAAGGAAGTCCCAATACTTAAGGTTAGTTTCTCAGAAAGGTCTGCCAGCGAAAACTCACTGGCAAAACTTTTTGCCAAGCGTTCTTTGGCTTGCCTAAGCTCCTGGCGATCTTTGATGTCCGGCAGGATCATCAAAAATTCATCGCCGCCCAGTCGGAAGGCCGCTTCATTGGCCCGAACATTTTTCTGCAAAATCCGGGCAGTCTCAATCAAAACCAGATCGCCGGTGTTGTGTCCATAGGTATCATTGATTTTTTTGAAATGATTCAAATCCATACTCATCAGCCCCACCTGGCGATTGTTTCGTTGGGCCGCAGCCAACACCATGGTCTGATACTCATTTAAATAATGACGGTTAAAAAGTCCGGTCAGGGAATCGTGACTGGACATAATTCGCAATTGATAATTGATTTTCAATGCACGGAAAGTCAGCCTCCCGGCCCCGACGGCCATTAGAACCGCCAGCATAAAGGCAATCCCTAAAATCAGCTGATTATTTTCCCAGCCGCCCTGAGGTGAAACAGCTACCTTCCAGTCAATAAAACCCGGATCGATGTCAAAGGTTAAGGACGACTCGCCAACAACAGAGGTATCCCCGTAAAATGGCTGCTCCGGATTCTGATTATTAAAGAGAGCGACATTTAATCCGGCCTTGTCGGCATAGCTATTGATTTCTTCGATAATCTGGTCGCCTTTAAGAACAATGCTGATCTGCCCCCAATATCCACTGTCTTGACGGACGATTGGCAGCCGGATAATAAAACCGGTTCCCCCCTGAACCAGATCGACTGGCCCCTGAAAGATTGGTACCTGGTCATTCTTTACCTTGAGAACCAGGTCTTTCTGACTTTCAACCTTGGCCAGGTCAACACCAATGGCGGCGCTATTGCCTTCTTTAGGATAATTCCAGATAATGGTTGTATCCTGAATTACTCCAATATTTCTGATCTGATTTTCATTTTTGGATAGGAGATTATCCAAATAGGTATAAGCTGCCGTCTCATCGAGACCGGGATTTGTCTGGATATAAGCCTCAAAGCCCTGAACCAGGGTTTTATTGGTAAAAACCAGATGTTCCAACTGACTTTTGAAATTTATAAATTTATCGGTGGTTTTTAACATCTCCTGCTGTTTGAGGTTATGCATAAACATGCCAATGATCAATAAAAAAACGGTCAGCAGAAAAAGGGCTACTGTAATTGAAACAAGGATTGCCAGATTCTTTTTAAAATAGTTGCTATTCTGATCCATCTTTTTCTCCTGTTGCTGCATCAATGTTTTCTGACTTTAGTTTATCATCAAAACCGCATAAAGACCACTAATTAATCCCTGCTTCTGCTATAATTATCGACCGTTTATTCTGAATTTTTAGTCCTGGGGATTGATCCAAACGATCTCGCAGCGGCTTTCACTTCGCCCATTAATGTTCATTAGCTGCCATCACCTTATTGATCATCCCCATGGCAATAAACGAATTGACTTTATAAAGAAACTTCATCACGTTGCAATCTTTACCAATATATGCCCGCAGCTTTTTCTTCTCCATGGTCTTGATGATCAATTCCGCCGCTTTTTCCGGGGTTAACACCATCTTAGCCTTGCTGCTGTCGGTTGATTCATTGCTTGCCAGGCTGGAATTTTTCTTGATATCGGTCGCAATCCCGCCGGGAATCACCACCGAGACTTTGACATTTGTATCTTTTAATTCGGACGACAACCCTTCGGTCAGTAGTTTAACGGCTGCTTTGGAGGCGCCATAGACACTTTGCCCCGGTACCGGTAAAAAGCCGCCCATACTGGAAACATTGATAATATGGGCTTCCGGACGACTCAGTAAATGCGGCAAAAAGGCTTTAACCATGTAGAGGGTGCCGTAGAAATTGATAGCCATGACCCGTTCGATTCGCGCCATTTCCAAGTCATTCAGCTCAACAAAGGGCTGAATAATCCCGGCATTGTTGATGATCCCATCAATCTTCCCATATTTTTCAATGGCATTTTTGGCAAATGCAAAGACAGCCTCCTTATTGGAAATGTCAACCACTTCGGTAAAGAGTAGGGGATTTTTCCCGGCCATCTGCACTGTTTCGTCCAATGCTTCGGGATTAATATCGACCGCCACGACCATGGCCCCTTTGTTTAAAAGCTGTAATACCAATTCTCTGCCAACACCATTTCCGCCACCCGTTACAACAATATTTTTTGCATTTACGTTCATTATTTTCTCCTTCTTTTCCTAAAAAATTTTTGATTTTTTATCGGCTTATTACCGGTTCTCTTGTTAATTTCTTGTGATAGCCTTATCATACGCCGCAACTATTTCATAACGTTAATATTTTGTTAAGTTCGTGTTAAAGTGACTATTTTCATATTTTTTGCACAAAAAAACACCGAAAAAGTCGGTGTTCACTTAAAAACCAGATGGAGGGTTGCTACTCCCATCCGTCCACGCTTCCATATTCCGCCGTTTTAAGCACTGCTCTGACAAGGCAGCCACATAAAAAAGCCAGACATTCAAATTCCAGAAATTCCGGTGCACTTTCATCAAATAGGGTTTGAATTTCAACTGGAAAATCATCATCGGCTTCCCGATAGATAAACTTAACCGGGATTTTAGGCAACACTTCCAACAGCCAGCTGCGACTATAGGAATCTCTGGAAAGCTCCGGTTCTCCGCCTAATTTTATAATGGTTTTGTCCAATTTATCAACGTCATTGCCAAAAGCTTTAATCAGCGGTGCGTCCATCATGTTGGCTTTTCCGGTGTCGCCACTTGAAAAAATAGTGGTCATCCGAAAAAGGTGTTTGAACAAATAAACCGGATCACCGGTACCCTGAGACAACACATAATGGATCAGGATGGAGCGATTATTAATATTGACCGGTTTCCCATCAGCTGGTATGACACCGGTATTGGTAATGAGATAATCGCGTTTTAAAAAATTGATGGTTATCTGCCCATCAGAATCAATGGGCAGGTTAAAACGGGCGGCGCTTTCCGCCAGGTTACACTCAGCCAACTTGGGCAATAAGGCTTCGTAAATAATATCGTAAGAGCTCGGCCTTGAGTACCGCTTATTCATTAAACAACACCAGGCTAAAACAGGTCACCGTATTGGCCCCATTATTGTATCGGATATTTAAGGCCGGGGCCATCTGCATCACCATAATCCCATAACTTTCGGTGGCCGGATACATTCGGTCAGGAAAGCGGCAGGGAGCATCGGGGTAAGTGCATTTTTTACAGACGGTGCATCCTTCCGTCGATAGCATCAAGGCATCTTTATCAAAGCTACGAAAAACCGCAGCCACCTGATCCGTCAAAGCCTCATGCTCGATCAGAGCCTGCATCCATCCTTTCATATCAAAACTGCTGTCTACTACGGTGGCCGTGGTAAAGAGCATCGCCTTTTCATAGCCATAACATTTTTCCTTGCAGCTCTCCACACTCCCCACTGCTGGCGGGCAGGCCCAGGATTTATTATACATACCGCAGCTATTGCCTTCACAGAGATCCCGGACTTCTTTTGAAAAAATAATTTCATCGGGTTTTAAAAAAGCATATTCCAGAATCGGCAGTTTGGCCA
The DNA here is from genome assembly GCF_002435675.1 of Acetobacterium sp. UBA5834. Taxonomy (NCBI): domain Bacteria; kingdom Bacillati; phylum Bacillota; class Clostridia; order Eubacteriales; family Eubacteriaceae; genus Acetobacterium; species Acetobacterium sp. UBA5834. The sequence continues at coordinate 55,246 of NZ_DJGY01000003.1, forward strand.
GCTCTTTTTCAATTTCAGTTTGCTTATTCATTGCTACCTTCCTTACATTTTTTGTTTTTCCAACTTCACCTTTTAGTGTATCTACACGATATTGTTAAAAAAATCAAGGTTCTAAAACCTCAATTTTTAATAACAGCTCCTGGAGAATTTTTGTATCTTCCAATCCCAACTGTGCTTCAATTCTTTCCTGAGCCTGTTGCCAGTAAACATGGGCCAGTTCAATTTTTTCTTTACCAGCTGCCGTTAAACAAAGCTGCCGGTTTCGTGTTCCCGGCTGTGCAATATCATGGATCAACCCCTGCTGTTCAAGAGGCTTTAAATTGCGAACCAAGGTGGTCCGATCCAGCCGGATTTCAGCGGCCAACGCACTGACACTCACCGGTTCAATTGCCCGGATGTGTTTTAAAATTGAAAACTGACTGACACTGAGCTGGCTTGGAGCCAAGTAATGGTCGTAGATTTCGGTTATCGCCAGTGAGGCCCGCCGCAGATTGAGACAATTGCATACTGACGATTTTTTGTTTTGGTTTTCTGTTTTCATGTGATCACCTTTTTCAGTGTATATACACGATTAGTATACATGAGTTTTGTTCCTTTGTAAAGTTGATTTGAATAATAATTTATTCAAATCAACTAAAAGATTGTTTAAATAATTTTACCCCTTCATCATGATAAAATCTTTCAATCGAATAACTGACTGGCCTTTTCACAGGCTTCATAAATCACATCGTAATTGCTTTCAATCATCGGATTCATCTGTTCAGTGCTTTTCTTGACATTTTTTTTATAAAGGAAATAGGGTAATCCCCAACCGATAAATCCCGGAATGGCCAGAACAACACACAGCGGAGTCATGGCAGCCAGGTAGGCAAAGGTTGCTCCGGCCATAAACACCGTCCCGACTATTCCCGCCCCCAGGGCTAATGCCATTGCTTTGGTATTTTTGGCACGTTCTAGCTTTTCAATATTGTTAAATGCTCTTTTAGCACTTAACCTTAACATTTTGTTCACCAAAAATGCCGCCAATAAAAATTCTCTCACTTTTTAGGTAAGAGATTTATCAATTCAATATTAATTTTTATAATTTTAACGTTACCGTAAATGTTGTCCCCTTACCCAGCTCACTTTCAACTACAATGGTTCCCCCAATCAGTTCCACCACCCGCTTAACCAGGGCCAGACCCAGTCCGTTGCCTTCCTCAGCATGGGAGGTGTCGCCCTGATAGAAGCGGTCGAAAATCCGAGGGCTGGTTTCGTCACGCATCCCGCAGCCGTTATCACTGACCCTGACAATGGCCAAACCAGCTGCGTTTCGCAACTCAATTTTTACCAGGCCACCTTCTGGGGTAAACTTGATGGCATTGGTCAAGAGATTATTCCAGACAATTTCCAACAAACTTTCGTCGCTGGCAATGGACACTTCATCCAGGTCGGCATCAAATTCAATGTTCTTTTCATCAAACTTTTCTTCCAGCGCCAGCATGCAGCAACGCAGCTGTTCATCCAGGGAATAGGTCTCAGTCTGAATGATCTCCTGGTTTTCCAGCTTGTTGAGCTTTAAAATATTGGTCACCAAGGTGGATAGTTTTTTTGATGCCTCGACAATGGTATCAATATATTCCTGTTTTTCATCCTGGGGCAAGGCTTCTTTTCTGAGCGCTGAGGCGTAACTTTGGATAATAGCCAGGGGTGTTTTCATTTCATGGGACACATTGGCAATAAAATCGCTCTTTAAGGTTTCAATAGTAGCTAATTCCTCCACCATCTTGTTAAAATCATCAATCAGCACCTCCAGCTCATCCTTTTTATTGTCTTTTCGCTGAGAATGAACGTGGACAGTAAAATCACCGCTGGCCACTTTTCGGGCCGCCTGACCGATTTCGGTCAACGGCCGCTGAAATCCGGTATACATAATAAAACGGGTCCCCAAACTGACAATCAGTCCCATAAACAAGGCATAGGACATCCCCACCAACGCCATGATCCAGGGATTGGCCTGGTCCAGCATCTGCTGATTAAAAATCAGCACCTGCCCGGCACTGCAAATTAATACCACCCCAAAGATAATTAAAAATTCTTTCCAGAAAGACCGCCTGGCATTGATCCGTTTATCTTTCTGCTCCCGATAACGAATTTTCATCCTTTAATCACCGCTTTGTAGCCCAATCCCCGGACGGTTACAATCTCCACGTCCTGACAGTCCGAAAGTTTGTCCCGCAGTTTGGTGATCGAAACATCCACGGTTCGGGGGCTGCTTTCGCTGTCATAGCCCCAAAATTCATCCATCAGCTGGGTCCGGGTAAAGGTTCGTTTGGGTAAGATAACAACTTAAATAGAATGTTAAATTCTTTTACCGTCAACGGCAATTCGACGGCGTTGAGATAGGCAGTGGTTTCCTCTTCGTTTAAGACGAGCGACCCCGCCGTAAGTTTTCGCTCATTGCGGATATTAGCCCGCCGTAATAAGGCTGCCACCCGTAAAAGCAGTTCATCCATCTCAATCGGTTTGACCATATAATCGTCAATGCCCAGACTATAACCTTTCTGCTTGGCCCCCATATCATCCCGGGCGGTCATAAACAGAATCGGGATGGCTTTATCCTGTTTTCTGATTTCAGCGGCAAATTCAAAACCATCCATTTCCGGCATCATGATATCCGAAACAATCAGGTTCACCGGTTCTTCCAGAATCCGGTCAAAGGCCTCGGTGCCGTTTTTACAACTGATGGCATGAAAGCCGTTATCATTTAGAAAAGCGCAGACAATGTAATTCAATTTGACATCATCTTCGACGACTAAGATATTGATCATTCTTCTTTCTCCTAAACTTGAGTAGCGGAAGCCATTATATCCTTCTGCTGTTAAAGATTTGTTAAAGTTTACCTGATAAAATTAAAATACGCCCAGTTCATTCCTCGTCAACCGGACGCATGGTGCTGGATGCGCTGCTAGGCTTCCAGCCGTTTTTCATAAATCTGATTCTGATTTTTCCCGCAGTTTTTGGCCAGATATAAAGCCTGATCAGCTTTTTCAAAAAACTCACTGGTTGACCAGCCGGAATCGGCATACTCGGCAATTCCACAGCTGAAGGTGATCTTCCCGCCCTCGTTAAAACCAAAATCATGGGCACCGAATTCCTGGTGCATGTTATCAATCATAGCAACCACCTCGCCGATGGGGTGACCGCTGAACAACACCACAAATTCCTCCCCGCCATAACGGAAGACATTTTCATTTCCCGGGGTATTCCGCTTGAGAATATCTGCCAGTGTAATCAGCACCTCATCCCCTTTGCGATGACCATAGGTATCATTAACCTTTTTAAAGTCATCCAGATCAATCACCGCCATAATCAGTGGCTTTCTGGACTCAGCGTCCTGATAAACCGCCTGGCCCAGTACATCTACCATCGCCCGGCGATTTAAAAGTCCGGTGAGGGGTTCGGTTTTTGCTTCCTGAATCAGTTCCATCTGTTTTAAATAACTGTCATGGATACTCTGGGCCTGTTCGCTGGTGTAACGTGTCAGCACCGTTGCTACTAAATAGGCACAAAAGATCATGATCCCCGCCACCACACAATCCAGAAAGATTACTTCAACCGCCCTGTCCGCCTCAAACCGGGCGATCAGGAAAGCCAAAATCAACGAACCGTAGCTCAGCCCGAAAATAAGACGGGTCAAGTTGATATCCAGGAAAATAACGGTAATAAATACTGCAATACAGGGCACACACAAAATTGCCGGAAAGGTATAGTGAAAACACTGCACACAGGCACAAATCAGAAAAAAGAGTAAGGCAACCGTGTAATTTTTGGCCTTCTCACTTGTTTCTTCAGATTTCAGGATAAAATAGGCTCCCACTATAAAGATAAGATTCAAAAACGTAGGCAAGGCCAGGTAAAATATAAGATAGCGGATAATGACTGGGCTAAAGGGTTGATCATGTTTATTAAATACAAAGATAAAAAATTCCGCAACAAAAATAATGACCCCGATATAAATGCAGGTGCGAAACAGAACCTGTCGCCATTTTTCATGAAGTTCATGGTTGATTGTTATTAATTGGCGCATTTACATCCCTCGCTTCCACAAAATAAACCTTTTGTTCTAATTCATTTAAATAAATACTACTTTAATTTGATCGATTTATGTTAAATTATATCATAAATACTAAATTTTGTTAAACTCTGGCTAGCCATTGTGCTAATTCTTTTTCTTTAGTATAATAAAGGCAGAATTGTTAGCCCTGTCTTCGTTTCCAATTATAAAGCTTGCTTGATAATTCAAAACGCTGGCTGATTTTTATCTAGCAGCTTAATCGAATACAGTGGAAGGAGGTTGATCATGTGAATATACTTTTTGAGAAATTCAAAGAAGTTCTGGTTTCGGTTCTGCCAATCACCTTGATTGTCGTCATGTTAAGTTTTACCCTTGTTCCCATTGACACCCCTATCATGCTGCGTTTTTTGCTGGGAGCGTTTTTGATTGTTGTCGGTTTGACAATTTTTCTCTTCGGCGTAGATCTGGGTATTACCCCCATCGGAAGTCTGATGGGAACCCATATCGCCAAAAGCAATAAGGTTTCAATCGTCATTCTTTCTGGTTTGATACTTGGTTTTTTCATCTCGGTGGCAGAACCGGACCTCCATATTCTGGCCGGTCAGGTGGCGCTTGTTTCTGCCAATGTCATTACTAAAACCGAAATCATTCTCTGTGTTTCCGTCGGGATTGCGCTGCTGCTAACAGTTGGTTTTTTGCGCATTATTTATAACAAATCCCTAAGCCTGCTCCTGACGCTCATCTATGGCGTCATTCTGATTGTTTCTTTCTTTTCTTCCCAGGAATTTCTGGCGATATCTTTTGATGCCTCCGGAGCCACTACCGGGGCACTGACGGTTCCCTTTATTCTGGCACTCGCTCTGGGAATTTCATCATTAAAGAAGGGTAAAGCCTCAGAAGATGACAGTTTTGGTCTGGTTGGCATTGCCTCGACCGGTGCCATCCTGGCGGTAATGATTATGAGTGTTTTAAAGGGTACCAAAGAAATCAGCGGCAGTCTTGACAGTAGCCTTTCTGCCTCAACTGCAGTAATCCTGCCTTTTATCAATAAACTGCCGACGATCCTCTACGAGGTGGTGCTGGCTCTGCTGCCGATTGTTACCATCTTTATTGTTTTTCAGGTGATCTCATTTAAGTTAAAAAAGAAACCGCTTAAACGCATTATCAAGGGTTTAGTTTATACCCTGATTGGTCTGGTGCTTTTTTTAACCGGAGTCAATGCCGGATTTATGGACGTGGGAACCCTGGTCGGTTATAATATTGCCAGCATCGACAATAAAGCGGTGCTGATCGCCATTGGGGCACTCTTGGGTCTGGTAGTTATTCTGGCTGAGCCAGCAGTTTATGTATTGACCAAGCAAATTGAAGATGTCACCAGCGGCTACTTAAAGCGAAAGGTCGTTCTGGTTGCCTTATCGCTGGGGGTATCGCTGGCGGTGGGCTTGTCGATGTTGCGGATTATTGTTCCTGAAATTAAGCTCTGGCATTATCTGCTGCCCGGCTATATCCTGGCAGTGGTTTTAAGCTATCTGGTGCCCAAACTGTTTGTCGGGATGTCTTTTGATTCCGGCGGAGTTTCTTCCGGCCCAATGACAGCAACCTTTATCCTTGCTTTTGCCCAGGGTGCGGCCGAATCCATCGAAGGCGCCAATGTGCTAGTCGATGGTTTTGGACTGATTGCCATGGTTGCCCTGATGCCGATTATTGCCCTGGAAATTCTGGGCCTGATCTTTAAAATTAAAACAGTTAAAGGAGGACTCTCCGAAAATGAGTACTCATGAAAATTTAATCACAAAAAAGAACTATGAAATCCTGGCCGTCATTGTCAATTTCGGGGTTGGTTCCAAGATCCTGCAGCTGGGTAAAAAATGCGGGATTTCCGGTGGAACGATCTTTTTGGGAAAGGGCACCCAGCATTGCCTGGTCAATGATTTTCTGGACATTTGTGATGAACGCGTCGAAGTGGTTCTGATGATTGCCCAGACCGGAAAAATTGAAACAGCTGCTGAGGAAATCAGCAGTAAATTCAAATTTGCCAAAGCCCATCACGGGATTGCCTTTACAGTTGAGTTAAATAATTTTTTAGGCGTTCGAAATTGTTCCTATGATAAAATACATGAAGACAAAGGAGTCAATAAAACAATGTATGAGGCCATATTTGTGATTGTCGATCGCGGCAATGCGGAAACGGTTGTCGGCGCAGCTGAGGCCGCCGGTGCCAACGGCGGAACCATTATTAATGCCCGGGGTTCGGGTGTTCATGAATACGCAAAACTCTTTGCCATGGATATTGAACCGGAAAAAGAAGTCGTGATGATGATTTTGGAAACAGAAAAGACGGAAACGGTTGTCAATGCCATCCAGGATGCTACTGAAATGGACAAGCCGGGAAATGGAATTATCTTCACGATCAGCATCAACCGAACCTATGGCTTATACCAAAATAATCATTGAGACAGACCCTCGGCTGATGATTGAAAACTTTTTTTATCGACTTTTTCTGAAATGTCAAACAGCATCGTATGTTTTAGGCAAACACACGATGCTGTTTTTAGTTTGATGTTTTAATCGCTTATCCTAACGGCTAAGCCCACAATTTTTCAACCTGTTCTTTTTCCTCAAATAAGGTACACCCACCATGATGTCCGACCCGTTCGGCCAGCTCTCGGAGATCTGCAAAATATTGGGAGCGGAGTACCGCTTCCACCGAATCACTGGCCAGGTTCTGTTTGGCGTGGGGTGAAAAGGGACAGGGCTCGGCATCACCCGTGGGATTGATATGAAAAAATCCCCGCCCGGAAGCCAGGCAGCCGCCCATTTCCTCCTCATCACCGGGGAAGGATAAGACCACCATCCGTCGGAAGGATTTTCGAAGCTCCAGACAAATCACCTGAAGTTGCTTTATTTCACTCTGTGTAAGCACCAGATCCTCAGTCCCGGCTTCAGCCGGAACATATTCCACATACAAGGTCACCCCACAGCCTTTTTTCTCCAGTGCTTCAACAAAATCATTTCTGGTTACCAGTTCCATATTTTCCCGGGTAACAGTAATGGCCGCTCCAAACAGGATTTTGCGCTTTTTCAAGGCGGCCATGGCCGCTTCAATCTGTGCATGGGTTCCTATTCCCCGGCGGGTATCGGTTTCTTTGGCATTCCCTTCGATACTGAGAATCGGGATCAGATTGCGATGGCTGTCCAGAAACTCAATGGTCTGCTGATCCAGCATTGTGCCATTGGTAAAAATCGGGAAAATCACATTTGGGTTAGCCCCGGCCAGCTCCAGAATATCCCAACGCAAAAACGGTTCCCCGCCCGCCAGCAAAATAAAGGCGACACCCAGTCTTGCTGCCTGATTAAAAATATTCCCCCATTGACTGGCATCCATATCCGTTCTACCGCTGGTAGTACCACAGCCACCACCAGCCCGGGCATAACAGCCAGCGCAGTGAAGATTACATTGCGAGGCAATACTGGCAATCAGAAATGGTGGCACGTGGAGGCCTTCTTTTTCCTGTTTTTTTCTGCGGGCCGTGCTTTTGGCCAACTCCGGTAAAAGGCCTATTAAGAAGGCTCGGCCTTTGGGGTTGTTCAAATAAAATCGTCCGGCGGTTGTCATGATCTGGGCGATGCCCTGATCCATCAGGCTATTTAAGTTCATCAGTGTTCCTCATTTCTTGTTTGATAAATCGATGCAAACTGTTCAATATGGGCCATCAGCAGGGCCAGTGCTTCCTCTTCTTTTTCCGGCATCATGTCATATTGACATAACAGCGTGTAGAAGGGCCCGTAAAATTGCAAGGCAATGATCTGGGGTGGCCCGTCTCTGAAGCTTCCCTGCCTAATCATCTCACGAAATAAGTCGGTTTGAAACAAAATGGCATCATTGAAAAACCAGTTGTATAATGTCTTGGCCGCATCCTTATTTTTGTACTGCTCAATCGTCAGCATCCGGCGAAACTTCGATGCCTGAGGATCTTTCAGAAAAAACAGAAAAACCGCCTCACAGGCTTTTTTAAGCCAGACCAGATCATTACGGCCATATTCCCGGGCGACACTCTCGATCTCGCCCTGGGGCAACCGATAAAAGCTCACCGTTTCTTCAAATTTCTGGTTCATCCAGGCAAGCAAGGTATCATAAATGGCCTGCTTACTGGCAAAATGCTTATACAGTGAGCTGTCTTTAATGCCCACCGCCTTAGCGATCTCTTTAACCGTTACACTCTGATACCCTTTTACCGCAAACAGATTCAGTGCTTCCTCTAGTATTATCTCTCTGGTATGACGTTTTATCATTGGTTCTCCTTAAATTTTATGCGAAAATTAAAAGCTAGCATTTACTAGCCTTAGTATAGCTAATGAACGCTAGCTTGTCAAGTTGTGTTTCGAAAATTTATTTTGATTAGGATCTCTGCATCGGCTATTCCTACCAGGATCGCCACTTCAAATTATTCAGGTTTATTGATAATATGCTTAAACTTTCCACTTTGCGGATGCTGCATCGGCATCAATTCAGAAAAAGCGATCTGGGCATTCGTCACCCCATGACTGGCCAGAAAATCCGCCAGATTTTTCTGTGCTGCTTCAAATAAGCGCTGTGGATCATACCCGGTACCAGGGATGATTCGCAACTCAAGCTGATTCTGTCCATGAGCAATCAGCTGAAACCGGAGGATCCCATGGATTTCTTTAAGTGTTGCGTAAATCGCCAAAGGCGAAATTCTGATGGTCTTTCCATTTTCATAAAAGGTCAGAATATCATCGGTACGGCCCTCAAGGGTCAGCCAGGGTGAGGGATTGTTGCAAGGGCAGGGTTCATGATGCATCACCACCCGGTCAGTGACCTCGTAGCGGATGAATGGCTGGGTATAATTATAAAGATTGGTAATCAGGATCTTATCCGACTGCACCCCATCCGGTACTGGCTGATTTTGATGGTCAACTGGCTCGACAATGATCCAATCATCATTGATATGAAAATGCTTTTCTGGACATTCACAGGCAATCGTGCCGCCTTCAGTACAGGAATATGTAGTTTGAACCGGGCATCCAAAGGCCGCTTCCAGATCCTCTCGAAGCTGGTCACTCAGGTATTCACCGCCAGTCATAATGATAACCGGAGCGATCTTAAGCCGCCCCTTATTCTGTTCATCAATAAGCAGTTCAAGAATGGTCGGATAGCCCCCCAACATCGTCGGTTTAAAGGCATTAAGCTCAGCGACGATCCGGGGAAGTGGATAAAGGGCACTGATCACACCAAACTGTCTTTTTTTCCAGGGCATCGATAACAATCGGGCCCGAACCGAACTATTACCCAAATAAAAACCGCCGGTTGCAAAAACCCCCATGGTTTTTCCGCCGCCTTTCAAAAAGGCCATAAAATCTGCTCTTTTGGCAAAGCTTCGCATGATGTTGATTCCCGCCATGACATTATTGGTGGATCGGTCGCATAGAGCTACTAAAGGATTACCCGTAGAACCACTGGTGGTAAAGACCAGATATTTCCCTTTGATTTTTCGCCCAATATTGTCCAGATCGGTCATAAAGGTTTCCACTTCCTTTAAGGTGATGTCTTTTGTGGTTATCCAGTCATCAAAATGTGCCATCAGATCGACTTTATTCGTTGGTGGCAAATCACTCAGATTAAAATTCTCGCCAATGTTTAGATAGTGCGCACGATAGTAGGGACTATTCTGTTTGGTATATGCCACCAGGCTGCTCAGTCGCTCTGCTCTAATTCTGTTTTTTTCAGAATCGCTCATTTTTTTATCGCGATAACAAAACCAAATCGCCTTCATTAAGCTGATTTTTTTCATACTGATCCACCTTCCTTAACAACTCCATTTAACATGAAATCAAGGTACTCTTTTATTTCTGTTTTAATCTCTGCGGAATGCTCAAAAAATAATTTCGGATTCTCTTTATACCGTTCCAGATATCTATTTATAATCGCCCCCAAATAGATCGTTATGGCATCTTTTAGTTTTTCTATATTTATTTCTTTCAGTTCAAGCGCTGCAATGGCTTTTTCCATAAGCTGCTGGGATTTTTCACGGGTGCTGATCATATACCGCACAATCAGTTCATTCTTTTCATTAAGCACCTTCGCACTCATTTCCCGGGCCGCCATATTGACCAGGTGCATTTCGCTGGGATATTTTTCGCATAATTTAAACTTTTCATCCGCATAGGAAAAGATCATTTCATAAAAACCGGTCTGATCCGGTGTGGGAATATCTGTAAGCAGCCGTTTTAAGGCAACCTCCAAACAATATAGATAGAAATTTTTCTTATTGCCAAAATAGTGAAACAGGAGCCCTTTTGAGATCCCACAGCTTTTAGTAATCTCATCGGTACTAGCATCCATATAGGATTTTTTCGAGAATTCAGTAATTCCGCTCTGGATGATGGCCACTTGTTTTTCGTCCGATATTTTTTCAAAAGATTCGCTTGCCATAAAAACCTCCTTTGACTCGCTAGTCAATATGTGATTTAAGAATACACCCTATTGACTGACAAGTCAATAGGGTGCCGATAATTGTCTCCGCTTTTCAGGAACTATTTCTCTTTTTGATAAACCCCGTAGTGTTCATCAAAAATATAGCCATTGGCTAACAGGGCTTTGCAGGATCCCCGGTTCTCAGGTTCCGGTTGAACAACGATCCGTTTTGAGTCGGAAAGCCCAAAAATCATTTCAGTCAGCAATTGAACCGCCTTTTTGCCATACCCTTTGCCTAAACAGTCCGCCTCTCCAATGAGATAGTCAATGCTGTAGGTGCCGTTCTGCGGGATATGGGAATAGCATGCCTCATTGGCATCGAGACATTTATAATACTGGCCAAACCCGATGGGCATTTCTTCCCACTCGACAATGAAGTGGGTGATCCATGAAAAGGTACTGTCTCGCAATGTCACTTCCGCAATCCAGTCTTCCGGTTCGGTATACCATCTTTTGACATGGTCTTTTTTTAGCCACTCCTTAAATATGGGTAAGTCATTATCTTCAAATCGTCTGAGTTTTATTTTTTGAGTCACCGTCTATCACCTCCCTTGTTCAAGAATAGTCGATTTCTTGCCGGAAATCAACTGTTAAGGCCACTCTGCTTTGTTGTTTTTTTCTAACCTCATCAGAAAATTATTGCTACCAGGATTCTAGCAGCCGTTCATCTGCTACAGCCGTCGCTTCCAGAGTTATGACACTTCTTAACCGAGCTACCACGATCCCAACGACGGCCAACCCGATTCCGTTGATGATAATCAACAGGGCGTTGCCTCTGCCGACTCCAGACCCGATCATGGCACCGATTCTCATGGCTAATTCGGTATCTCCCTGCATAAACGGTTCAAAGATCCCATCGGTTAACATTCCCACTGCCAAAAACGAGAGAATATAACCCATCTGGGTAATCAGACCAATCAGACCAAAGGCTCGTCCCTGAACCGAATTATCCAAATTAGTTCGAATCAGCACCTCGGCGCCAATCTGGATGGCTGGCATAAAGACAAACATCATGAAACCAAACCCGGCAATCAAAATTAGATTTTCGCTAACCCCAATCAGAGCAAAGAAAACGCCACAGCCAAACAATCCCATTGACAGCATCCACAGATAAGATTTTGGTTGCTTGATCATGCTGATGCCGATGCTTCCAACCATCATCCCCATGGCAATGACAGTGGTCAGAATTCCCAGCTCCCGTTCACCAGCAATGGCCAGAATCAACGGCTTGCTAAGCATCTGCACAAATCCCAGACAGAAGGTGGTAATCGTCATTATAATAATCATCGTGATAATTCCTTCTTTGCCCCGGATGGCGTTGATACCAGCGCTCATTTCACTGAAAAACCCCGAACCTAGCGCAGCGCTTTTTTTGCTGGTCAACCCTTTTCTGACAAATGCGATAATCAGAACCGTGGTGAAAAAAGTCAGCATATCGAGGATAATCAGGGTGCCGACCGCTGTCACTTGCAGCAACAGACCGGCAATGGCTGGAGAAATCAACAGCTTGGCACTGCCAGCCAGCTGAACCATGCCACCCGCCCGGGCAAAATCTTCTTCCGGCAAGAGGTCGGTAATCGTGGCCTTAAAGGCTGGCTCTGTCAGGGCTGAAAAAATTGAGCTGATCCCCACACCAATACAGATTACCACCAGGGAGGGCTGAGGGCTTAGCACCGCTGCCAGGCAGATCAGTAGCGCCAATCCGGATAGTAACTCACCCAGAATCATCATCAACCGTCGATCATAGCGATCCGCCAATACTCCACCCACTGGGGCCAGCAGGATCGCTGGCAAAAAGGCGCAACTGGCAAAAATACCGGTGGCTCCCACTGATCCGGTTAGCTTTAAAATATAGATGGCAAGCCCAAAATCAGTCAAGCCACTGCCGATGCTGGAAATAAAAGCGCCCGCTACCAAAATCATAAACTTCTTCATTGAGTGCTGTTGTTGTACGCTACCTGCCTGTGTTTTTTGCCGTTTCATAATTGTTCCTCCTGTTATTCTGGATTTTTATCACGCATCAACCCGTGTATCGACCCACGGTCGATACACGGGTAAAATTTTTTACAAATGTCCACCTATCTATTAAGTTAGGCAAACATTTGTAAAAAGTCCTCTAGTTCTCCTGCTCGGGTTCCCAGCATTCTTTCCATATTGGCCAGAAAGCCCTTAACCTTGACCGGATAAGCATCCATTTCCCAATCCATAATATTGCAGTCAAACAACATATGTCCCAGTAGTAAAATGGTTTCAATCGTTTCCCTTGGATAATCCAGATGAAAAAGATCAGCAGCGATTCCTTCGGCCACTGCGACTTCCAACAGCGGCGTCATCCGCTTGAGCATGGCCTTGGTGTATAGCTGTTCCAGTTTGGCATTCTCCACCTTGTGCATTTGGTCCCTGATTTCCTCCGATCCTTCAAACTCCGGAGACTGAGCCATAATCGCCATCATAATCCGATCGATCAGCGGCACCGATTGATCTTTTAGGATGCGTTCCGCCCGTTTGGCGCCTTCTTCGACAATATCCAGGATGATAGCCGCCAGCACCGCTTCCTTGGAAGCAAAATAATAATAAAAAGTACCTTTGGCAATATCCACAACCTTTAAAATATCATTCACCGAGGTCTGTTCATACCCCTTCGTGACAAAAAGCTCCCGGGCCACCATCAGGATTTCCCGTTTGCGGACTTCTCCTTCTTTGACAGTCTTCATTGAGCCCCTCTCATTCTTTCGACCTTCGGTCGATAATTGAATAATAAAATAAATCTTGCTCTCTGTCAAGATTTATTTTTATTACGGTTTTGAGGAACCCATCAACTACAATGAACGTTCCGATAATTTCTCCTAACTAAGGACTCGCCAAGAGAATACTGTATAGCAACAGACCGCTTCAACTGGTTTTATTGTACCGCAATGGTAAGCTTTGTTTTGCGCCTTTGTTTTTTTTCAAGTTTATCTGCATACATTTGCTGATCGACATGATGATAAAATTTGGTTAGATTTGACCATGTCTTGACATCGTATACGTCTGTCCCGATTGCCACCTCAAGGGGATATTCCACCTGGTTTTCGGCACATTTCAGATATTTTATCATCTGGAGAATCTTGAGCTTAATGGCTGTTTCCTCGGTATTTTCCATCAGGATGGCAAATTCATCGCCACCAATTCGATAACATATCCCTTCCGTCTTTTTATCTTGATCCATCGATATAATTACTTGAAATCTAATCTATTTGCATTATAATATTAAATAGGGTTAATAAGTAATACCCACTTAAATTTATAGGAATGCGAGAAACGATGAAAAAACAAACAACTATTTCTAATAAAAACACCAGTGGACAAAAATACCTGGGTGATCGGGGTTTATTGATCTTCCTGGTTTTTCTAAGCGCTTTTGCCCCGCTATCTACCGATCTATATCTGCCAGCGCTACCGACCATGACTGCCTATTTCAATGTTCCCGAATATCTGACAAATCTGACCCTGATTCTGTTCTTTATCTTTTTTAGCGCCGGTATTCTGGTTTGGGGGCCGCTCAGTGATAAATATGGCCGCCGCCCGATTCTACTGGTCGGAATCACTGGCTATGCCATTGCCAGCCTACTCTGTGCCGTTTCCGGCAGCATTTATCAGCTGATTTTTTTCCGGGTTTTGCAGGCCATCGGCGGCGGTTCTGCCAGTGCTGTGGCCACTGCCATTGTCAAAGATGTCTACCATGAACGACAGCGAGAGAAAACTCTTGCCTTGGTTCAATCGATGGTCATTATTGTCCCGGCTGTTGCCCCAGTTATCGGGGCTCTGTTACTGACCTTCACCTCTTGGCGGGGGGTCTTTATCATCCAGGCTCTACTGGGACTCATTATCCTCTTGGGTTCCATCATTTTTCAGGAATCAATCGCACATCGGGGATCCGGAAATATTCTCCATACTTTGGGGCGACTGGGGGTCGTTCTTAAAAACCCGGGTTTTACTTCCCTGCTGATTATTTTTTCCCTTTCCAGCATCTCCGGATTGGCCTTTATTTCATCATCTTCTTATATTTATCAAAATGATTTTGGAACCAGCAGCCAGGTTTACAGTTACTTTTTTGCCTTTAACGCCCTGGCGATGCTGTTGGGACCCTTGATTTATATCAAACTATCCAACCATTTCAAGCGCTTTTCGATCATTAATCTCTGTTTTGGCATTACCATCTTAAGCGGTCTGGCGATTATTCTGTTCGGTCAGAGCAACCCCTTTATCTTTGCCCTGGCTTTATTTCCCGCTACATTGGCCGGTAGTTGCTCCCGTCCCCCCAGTGCCTACCTGATGCTGGATCAACAGCCTGAGGATGCCGGTTCAGCCTCTTCACTGATGGGTTCTTTTGCCACCATCATGGGCAGCTTGGGGATGATTATCATTTCCTTTAACATGGATCATCTGATTCCCGTTATCGGCGGGCTCAACATTATTCTGGGCTTGCTTTCCGGCGGATTATGGCTGGCCGTGACTAAAACACCACTGCTTCGTAAAATCAGAGAGGCCTGATTGCTGTAAATTCTTTTGAATGAATAAAACTGCCTGATCCGCAAGACGTCGGGTCAGGCAGTTTTATTTTATGCGCCAATCAGTTTGCTGATTTGTGCTAATTTTTCATTAATATTTTTGTCCTGCTGCTGTTTGGGTTCTAAAAAATCAAAATTGCCAAGAATTTGATTGCCAGCGAGATGGGTCTTCATTTTCTCAAAACACTTGTCTGCACCACCGCCACGATGGGTGGCGATCAGAACAATCTTCTTTCCCGTGATATCATAATCTCTGAAAAAAGTATTCAGTGGCGGTGCCAGGGTATCGGCCCAAATCGGCGTGCCAATAATGACCGTCTCATACTTTGACAGATCGATGGCCGGATTGATAAGTTCCGGACACTCCCCAAATTTGGCGCCTTTCCCCCCAACCACATACTTGCTGATCTTCCCGGTGGGATACTCTTTCTGCGGTTTCAGTCGATAAAGATCAACCTCCGCATTTTTTCCAATTTGCTGAGCGATAAAATCCATATTCCCTTCCAGTGAATAATAAATAACAGCGGTTTTCATTTTTTTGCCCCTTTCATTTTTTAATCATTGTTTCATTCTTCCAATAAACTTTGGGTGACTTTCTTTTGTAATGCCTGAATTTCATTTTGCAATTCCGGATCGATTATCGCAAACTCAAACGTCGGCCGACCCAGATAAAACCCCTGAGCATAATCAATGCCCATCGCAATAACCGTGGCCAGATCATTTGAGGCTTCAATACCTTCGGCCACCACCTTGACGCCCTTGTTATGACAAAATTCGACCAGATTAGCAACCAAATTCTGTTTGTCCGCATTGTTGTTAATCCCCTGAATCATCTCCATATCAATCTTTATAATATCCGGCAACAGCGATAAAATCCGGATCTCATTGGAATAACCGCTACCAAAATCATCCAGAGCAATCGCCATCCCATTGTTTTTGATATAGTGTATTTTTTCAGATAAGAGCTCGATGTTGCGGCTATCTTCCTCGGTAATCTCGATGACAACCTGTTTGAAATGTTGACGATATTGCGTTTCAACAAACAGGTGATCTTCATCATTCAAACGCTGGCTGGGAATACTGTTGATAAATATTTTGCGTTCTTCAAGTTCCTCGGCGTACTCATCAAAGATCTGAAACGCCATCAAAATGATCATTCGTTCCAGTTGTGCCAGTTTTGACTGAGCTGCCGCTACGGCTAGAATTTCTCTGGGATTTTTGAAATTGTCCAGTAGGGGCCGCATCAATGCCTCATAACCCATAATTTCGCCGCTTTTTAAATCAACGATAGGCTGAAAGGCAAAGCGTATCCGCCGCTCATCAAGCAAGCGATTGATGGCCTCGCGGTTTTCCAGCAGGTAGGACATCTGCTGATAATACTCCCGATTGAATTCAAACAAACGACCTTTTTCCTTGTGTTTGGCCTCATACATGGCAAAATCCGACCGTTTCAGTAAATCCAGAACGTTGCTGGCATCCTGTGGATACCAGGCCACCCCCGCCGAAAAACGAATCTGATTCTCATTACCATCCGGTGTGTTCAATAAAAAAAACTTCCCGTAAGGATAAAGGTTTTTAATTATCTGACGGAGCTCGTCCTGATTGCCGCAATCATGGAGGTAAATGGCAAACTCATCACCGGAAATCCGGGAAATAATGCCGTCATACTGTTCAAAATAGCGGAAAATTTCACTGGCCCGGATAATCAGCCGATCCCCTACATCATGGCCAAAGGTGTCGTTAATATATTTGAGATTGTCCAGATCAATAAAAATCATCGCCCCAATTTCATTGGGTTTTTCTGCTATTCTCCTTGTCGCTTCCCGTTTCAAGGCGGTGTTGCTAAATAACCCTGTCAATGCATCATAATCCAGCTCATTGGTTAACCGTCGTTTTTCTTCAATGTCGTCGGTGACATCCTGGATCACCCCGACCAGCCCATTGGGCGACTTAGCTTCGAGAATCCGCAGCCACATCTGTTTTTCGGTATAGGCATCGTAATACTCATAGATATTTTCCTGCCCTGCCACCGGTTTTTTGGTCACCTGCTGATAGTAGCGGGACCAGTCATCCTGAGATACCACACTACCGGGATCCAGATGGAGCAGCCAATAGACAAAATCAGTAAGGATCACCTGGCTATTTTCCAATACTTCGTAGCCGCCAATCGGCAACAAACTCAATTCTAGAATTTTAGAGGTGGTTTTGGAGACATTCATCAAACGCTGGTTTAACAATTGCACCGCTGCCGTCAGGTCATCAACCTCCCGCATTCCCGTGGGTTTAAAATAAATCTCATCGTAGGGCGACAGTTCCCGAACATATTTTGACAACCGGGAAATCTTCCGGGTAAAAAAGTAAACCAATACAAAAACGGCCCCAAACGCCAGAATGGTGGTCAGCAAAATGCTGTATATCAGCTTCTCCCGCACTGATTCTGAATTTTCCCGCAAAACATCTTTCGGCACCAGACAAGCCAGGGTCCAGTTCTGATCGGCAAAAGGCGAATTATCACTATATACTTTCAGTTTCTGAACGGAAGCAACCATTGTCCCCAGTGCTCCCAATCGGGTTTCAAAAATTCCCTCGTCCTGTCCTTTTGTGAGTTTCAATTGCTCTCCACTTTTTAAATAGGTTTCTGCTAAAACCCCACTGGGAATAAACCAGTCCAGATTCAGGGTCTGATCAATCATTTGGGTAATCACATAAAAACTGTTGTGATAAAGCAAGTCAGAATCCGGTAGATAATGCTGGCTGAAATAAGGCATATCAATTTCGATCCCCATCACTCCATAGCCATTCCCATTTTCATCCAGAAGCGGCAAGGTATAGGTAACAACCTGCTGATTGTCTTTTAGCAGATCCCGGGGCGGTGCCCAATAACCATACCGCTCCATTTCAGCATTTTTAAACTGACTGCTGGCCCAAATTGGTTTCTCATAAAAATCGAAGACTCCGGCTGAATTTTCCCGACGCAGATCCAGATTCCAGCGGATGCTGGTAGCCATGGTGTATTGTTTAGATACCGCAATCGGACCAATTTCCAGTAAATAGTTTGACGTCGCACCACTATCCGGAGTGCTGTTGCGAATATATACCGCCGAATGCGCCGCAGAATCACCTTTATTCGAATTTGAACCATTCAAAACAAAGAAGGCCCCGGTCACCTGGTTTTCTTTCAGGATTGTTACCAGTGACTGACTTGCCAGCAAAGCCGTTTCATTATATGCCAAATCATTGAGATACAACTCATCGGGAGTACTGCCCTGCTGCTGAGCTAACAAAATTAAGGCGGCATTGAGTTGTTCGGTCTCGCCGGTGACATTGGCAATCGTCTGACCCACCGACGCATCAAATGTTTTCTTCCGGGTTTCGGTGGTATTATTCAGCAATCGTACCGCTTCAGCATCCAGAATGAAAAAAACCTGAGATACCCACAGCGCCGATAGTAAGGCCAGGCTTTGAAAGGTGACAATCAGCGCTAATAATATATTTAACTGTCTTCGAAGGGTCCAGGTCTTTTTCATGTACGTTTCCTTATCAACTGTTTTATTAAGCTTGATTATTTTTCAACATAGGCTATTCCGGACTCATCAAGCTGGCTGCGAATAACGGTCAACCACTCTTCAAACCGGGCATTAAGATCCAGCGCTACCAGTATTTCCGCTTCTGACATGCCCTGTTCCTTTAATACCATAGCATTTTGACGGCCAGCTTCACCCATTGCCGTCAATGATTTTTCCAGCGTCGTTCGCACCTCATAACTGCCTTTAAAAGGAAGTGACGCATAGGTTTCCCGTTCCATGATCTGATCCAGAGCGATCTCATAGACTTTTGCAATATTTTGATCAGCCGCTGTTCCAGCACTTAAAGTCTCCAACGATGTTTTAAAGGCTTCATTCTCGTAAGCGCCAGCTTGCACTGGCAGGTACCCGGTAGTCATGGCAAAATCAATATTCTGCGCTTCTGCAGTAAACCATTTTAGAAAAACGGCCGCCCCTTCCTGCTTAGCTGGGGTCGAGTTGGTCACACTCATCCCTGCCCCCTGCTGGATTGCGTCGGGGCTACCACCGGTAAAGACCGGGTAGGACAGCGCCAGAAAATCGATGGGTTGCTGTGTATTGTCTTTTTCGATCCAGGTTGGGAAATAAGCAGCACCCGATGATGAACCAACGTAGGCTACCAGATCCCCGGCCTTAATATCATCTGACCGGAATTTGCCGACCGCGTTGAAGTAACCCAGGCTCATACCGCCGTAATAGGTATCAAAGATCTTTTTCATCACTTCCCGGTTTAACACGACCTGCTGATTTTTGCCATCGATGACTTCAACCCCCAATTGCTTGTTGCCGATGATGATATAATTTGCCACCGAATCAACGCCCATCAGGCTTTTACCATCCCCGACAGTTGCGGGGGTCTTCGCATCAGTCCACTTATAATAGTCCTGCGCCGCTGCATAAACCCCTTCCCAGGTGCCAAGCTTACTGGCATCCAGACCACTTTCTGCGGCAAATTCACTCCAAGCAGTTTTATTAACATAGAGCAGCTCGGTACTTTTGACAATCGGCAGAATCAGTAGCCGCTCGCCATCAAATTGGCCACTGTTTAAAAATTCTTCCACATACAGCCCCTTTTCGGCTTCGGTAAAGTAATCGTTTAAATCACACAATTTTCCCAACGCATCTATTTCTAACGCCTTATCAGGATAACAGGAGAACAAATCCGGCATGGCTTCGGCATTGATCACGCCATTGGCGGCATCAGTCACCGCTTTTTCGAGTTCCGCAACACTGCCTTTGGCAACCGCATTAACCACCACTCCTTTTTCGGAACCCACACTGGTGTTAAAGGCATCCACCGCTTTTTCCAGGGCAATCTTATTATCCCCCACATAATAATGCCACAGGGTAATCGAAACCGGATTTTTAGGATCGAGCGCTGTTTTTTCCCCGGTTGAGCAGGCTGTCAGGGTGATCAACATGCTTAAAACCAGACAGGCTAGTTTAATTCTTCTTTTCATTTGCTTTTGCTACTCCTTTAATTTATAAATCCCAAGATTTTTACGCTGTCACTAACACTTGACCTCAACTGCTGATGCTTTTCTGACTTTAGCTTGTTTATTTTTTGCTGTACTATTTCAGAAATTTTCTGTCATTTACTGAACATTTTATCAGAGGTTTGCCTCGATGAAAAGAACTATTGCAGAAATAAAAGACTTCTACGGTCTTTTGATCTGAAAAAATTAACACCATTTTAAAACAACCCAAAATACCACCGTTTTGTTTTACAAATAACTTGAAACCAGGTTCTTAAACCTATATACTTTAGTCATTTCAAATTATAGTGTGCTAGGGAGACTCAAGATGACGAAAAACGTTTGGATTGCCGGATTACTTCTTCTATTTGTTGTTTTATGTGGCTGTTCTGTCAAACCGGTTGCCGAAAATAAACTGCCCGTACTTACTGATGACCCAAATCAGCTCATCGGCAAGTGGGAATTGTTTGGCGATAATGGCTACTATGAAACCTATGAGTTCACACCAGATCATCAGGTTATTATTGAAAACCGCACTCTGGGGAAATGGGTGAAGGTTGTTTATACTTATGAAGATGTCTCGGGGCTACTTGTCTTCACGAACGGACAGCGCTTTGAAAGTGATCAACTCATTGGCACGCTGGATAACCTTGGGATGATCAGTTATGCTGTTGATGACCACGCTTTATTTATCTTTAATAATACCTATACTCATGTTGATGCCTTTTCTCAAAATTACGGATCCTAATCCTGAGAAAAGTTTTTTGCCATAAAAAACGCCTCATTTGTTATTTTCATCAGCTTGTCTTAGTTTGTTTTCTGACAACTGCAACAACACCTGTTTTTTTAGCTACAAACAAACGGTGTAAGACTATTAACTGTCTGAATTCAACGACAATAATTCTTTCTAAACAGACTATTGCTGCCGGGATTCTTGAATCCATAGTTTAGCTTCTCCCACATCAAATCAAACAGTATTCCTCCTTGAACAAAAAAAACCGATACTGCATTTTTTTCCAGCACCGGTTTAGGTATTTTTGAAATCTAAGTTATTTCTCCTGTTAGCATGTTGATCTTTACTTCCAGATATCTTTTTCAGGAATAATTTTCATCAAACATTTGTCATCACCCATTTTAACACTTTTTAGAAGCTCCACCTCGACTTGACACTGGAATGTTTTTTCAAAAAGCACCTGGCTGTAGCCGGTGGTGCATTGACACCAGGTATCCGTCTCCAGTCGCTCAACCCCTTCTAACATTGGGCAAGGGCAAAATGGAAACTGGAGATAGAGCTCCCCATTATCACTATAAAGCCCTGCCGCATTGGCTTTGGCCTGACTCCCGAATTCTTCCAGACTCGCTGATTCAGCGACCAGTTCGTTAAGTAGCGCCAAGCGCTCATCCATGCCGTAGCCACACTGACAGTTTCTGCGAATCTGCACAACCGTATCGTGATCAAACTGCTTTTCCAACCGTTTCATTGTCGCTTGAACCCAGCTCGAGTTATCCTCCAATTCATCCGACCCAACTACGATTGCTTTGGCAACCGCCTCATTGCTTTGGTCTTTGACCGCCTGAAAAATAACCTGTTCCTGAATTTTTCTGATATCAAACATATTAACATCCTCCGTTTTTGTTTTATCATCCGTTTGGCTTTTTGAAGCAGGCCGTTATTTGTTTATTTTCCAATAAAAACAAACCTCTTTCAAATCGACCCCTGTCTCTTGACACTTATCATTATAAAAGAACATCTGTCTTCTTACTTCTGAATTCTTGCGCTATTTAACGGGAATGCATAAATCCATGATCACCTGGCTGTGCGCTCGGTCAATTTGGCGATAAATATTAAGACCATAGCGTTCATCCATTTCATAACCGCTGTCTGGCAGCCAGATATTATAAATGCCCTGAAGGGTTTCATAGATATCCTTGATCAGCCCATCAAAGCGGTAAACCGCAAATTTTCCAGCGCCGATCATCGTGCTGTTGGAACACTCACCGTTGGCATCGATAGTCATACACAAATCGTATAAACATTGGCCGACCCGGGTAATGGCCGGATCATCATAGTAACGTTCAATGAGGAGGGTATCGGCATGAATTTCGGCTTGGTGTTTGGCCGTAAAAGCTTCCCACTGGGCACCCAGATCAAGGTAGTTTCCCAGATACCGTTCGTAAATCACCCGAAATTCGGCTATCTGTTGGATCTCAATCTTCCGGTCATATGTCTCGAAGGCCTGAAATCGTGCCAGTTGATCGGGACGATAGGGATGAGGGGCATCGCTGGTATTCACGGTTTTGCGAAATTCTGCCGGAGCAAGGTGATGGTGCTTCTTAAAAGCAGAGCTGTAATTTGACGAACTATAGCCATATCTGCTTCCGATGGTGGTAATTGATTTATCTTTGCCGAGCTTCATTTCAATTGCGCTTTGTTCCATTTTCAACCGCTTGATAAACGCATAGACCCCTTCGCCGGTTTCGGCTTTAAAAATCCGGCACAAATAATACTTGGATAGATGACAATAATCCGCCACATCAGTGATGGTGATTTCTTCATTCAGGTTGTCAATAATAAAATCAATGGCTTTGCTGACGCATTCATTTCCTAGCATCGTTTTGTCGTTATTCCCGAATTAACGCATAAAGTTTCATATCCTCTATCTGATCATTTTTGACAGCATTCTTTCTGAGGATTCCCTCCGGCTGAAAGCCAGCTTTTTCAAGAATCCGGCATGATCCCAGATTTCTAACAAACGGTTCCGCAAAAATCCGGATGATATCGGTTGTTTCAAAAATCAGTTCACAGATCTGTTTAACCGCCCGGGTTCCATGTCCCTGACCCCAATCGGGTTCGGCGATGTAATAACCCAGTTCGCCAGTTCGAAAATGGATGTTTTCTTTGCGAAACACCCCCATGCTGCCAATGACCCGATTGCCATCGGTAACGGCATATGCAAAGATTTGATCCTGATCGGCATCCAGCATGGCCTTTATATATCCTTTTGCATCGTCAATGGTATAGGGATAGGGTAAGCCGTCCCGTAGATTCGCCAGAATTTTCGGGTTGTTTAGCATCTCTGAAAGTGGCTCCGCATCTGTCATTTTCCATTTGCGTAGAGTTGTTTTCAATTATCTTTCCTCCTCATTCCAGCGGTAGCGTTTATTTTTTCGCAAAGTCTCAAGATCACACTGCAGACAGAGCCCATTATGACAACAAATTGGTTCCCCACATTTAGGACATGCCCACCGCTTTGTTTCGCTTTTTAGAAACGCCGCCATTCCATTTTTCTGCAGCGCCTTCAGATTTTCAATCATACTCATATGATATTTGGTCCGATAACGCTTATCAAGGCCCTTTAGGCGCTTACAGGGGAAATCACGACATTCATAACAAAAACGAACCTGCCCATTTTTTAAAAGCTCACAGCTGTCACCCATATGGGTGCAGTTTTCACCCCTTGGAATACAGCCGGGGCAGTATTTCCGATTAAAACCCTGTTTTTTTAAATCATACTTTTTCATTTGATAGGCGACACATAAGCTGCAATTCATACCGCAGGGGGCAATCAGGTTTTCTTCCATCACGAACACCTCTCATTATTCATCGCACAATTTTCTATAAAACATTGCCTTGTAAACATGAAATCATTTGAAGCAAACTAAATGCCAATGGCTATCAGCCGAATGGTATGGCAATTTTGGCATACATCGTCAATAAACTTAGGCCAACGATAACAACATATGGTGAATACTTAAACAATGGATCTTTAAGCAGTTCGACAAACATGATAAACAGTCCGACCAGGAAAGCAACCAGTCCAAAATTAAAAAAAACGGTCCTGATACTAATGATTTCCCACGGCAGCATGATAAAATTTATATAACCCGAATGTGAAAAACAGATCAATAAACAGGCCACTGCCACAAAGGCATTTGACAGTCTAATTGATGGCTCAATATTTTTTATTGTCCTCGATAATATGATCAAATACACGACGATAAGCATAGCGCCACATAATAGCAACAGATCATTCATCTTCAGCCTCCAGTTTTGTTTTTTTGTCACATCTTCGCTGTTTGGCTTTTACACATAAACAACGACTACCGATTGTTTATTTATTGTAACATGTTGTTTCTGAGCTGACAAACAAAACGTCCTTTTTGCTTTTTAAATCGATCAAAAAAAGAGCGTGTTACACTACGCTCTCTTATCACTGATAATTCAGAATCCCGTCATCTATTTAATCGAAGCTTCATAAATCGATTGGATCGATTCATCTAATACCTTGTCAAATTCTGCATCACTCTGACTAACATTGAGACCTTCGGTCAGGGCTCTTGAGAAACTGGCAATCAGTTTCGGATTTTTAGTCAGTTTGATGTTGGACTCTTCCCGGGAATACCCGCCGGATAAGGCAACCGTTCTAACGACATTCGGATGGGCAATTACCTCCTGATAGAAATTATCAATATCGGGAATGGTCAGCTTAAACATGATCTGACAACTTGGCTCCAGCGCTTTCAGGTGTTCAAGAATTTCCTGCTTGAGGATCGCTTCCGCTTCCGCTTTGTTGGGAGTATGAATATCCACTTCCGGCTCCAGAATTGGAATAAAACCGGCTGCCACAATCGCCTGCCCGACTTCAAATTGTTGATCAACAATGGCTTTAATGCCAGTTGGATTTGCTTCTTTGATAACGGACCGCATTTTGGTTCCAAAGATATGCCGTTCTTTCGCACGGGCCAGCAAAGCATCGAGATCCGCAATCGGTTTCATCAACTGAACACCATTCTCCTGATCCAACAACCCTTTATCCACTTTTAATATTGGTACGATTCCTTTAACATCCCAAAGATAATCGGCACTGTATTTATCATCCACTTTTAAGTCCATCGTTTTTTCAAATAAAATAGCTGCCAGAATTCTTTCTTTAGTAAAGGCAGGACTTTTCATAATTCTTGTTCGCATTTCATGAACCATTTGAAACATCTCAGCTTCATCCGCATATGCTTCTTTGGGAATGCCATAAATTGCCAGCGCTTTTGGTGTGCTGCCTCCGCTTTGATCCAGGGCGGCAATAAAACCGTTGTCATTTTTCATCCGTTCCAACTGTAACATATTCATCAATACACCTCCGCTTATTTTATGCTCAAATGTATTATACACCTTTCGAAGGCTTTTGGAACCACTTTTAAATTATTTTTTAAAAAAGAAATTTTTCAAGGGATTTATTTGATCCCGCAAGGACGCTTGTTTCTAGGGTTTTTGAAAGAAGCAATAAGTTGTTATTATTTAATCACCATTAAATATTTTCATTATAAGAATATATGTCGATTTTTTTGCACTATATAAACTGCTTCGACAAATGTTTTTGTGATGCTCATGCCCATAAATCCGTTTCTTCGGAAACCATCTGTTCAAAGTCAGACTCTTAGCATCCCACGAAAGCCTCTTACCCCATAATAAGAAGGTGCGCTGTTGTGATACCTAGGTTCCCGGAAAGTGTAA